>JBDKFF010000328.1:0-4711 GCA_039798865.1 Bacteroidota bacterium | reverse complement strand
GTTCCATTAAACCACTGGCGCGCAACACCGACAAATCGCCATAACGATTCCGCAACAAATCCATCGCCCCATACAAAGGCACTAAACGCGCACCATCATCAAACAAGCTCAATTGCTCCTGCCCCTGCAATAATTTAGAAAAGCGCACCCCGATTAAGCGAATCAATAAACGACGGTCGTACAATTTCTCGAACAACTCATGTACCGCCGGAATCAAACGATGATCACTCGCCGAGGCCGGAATACTAATTTGACGGGTATGTGTATCGAAATTCGAATAACGTAACTTGACCGTAATGCAAGAGGTGCATTGCCCCATTTTCCGTAAGTCATAGGCTAATTGCTCGGTTAAGGAACCTAAAATACGTCGGAGCAAGGTCACATCCGTCGTGTCTTGCTCAAAGGTAATCTCCTTGGAAAGTGATTTTTGCTCGGAATAAGGAACCACAGGTCGCGAATCGATGCCGTTCGCACGCTCCCACAACATGACCCCAGACTTCCCAAAGGTGCGCTCCAAAACCTTAAGTGGCATTTGACTCAGGGTACCCACATGCACGATCCCCATGTTGCGCAGGGTTTGGGCGGTGACGGCACCAATCATGGGAATCTTCCCAACGGGCATCGGGGCCAAAAAGGCACGCTCTTCGCCCGGCATGACCTGAAACTGTCCGGCGGGTTTGACGTGATTCGTCGCTACTTTGGAAACCGTTTTATTGACGGATAGGCCAAAGGAAATCTGCAAACCCGTTTCCGTCTGAATCCGTTTCCGCAGATCGGTCGCAAACTGGTACGAACCAAAAAAGCGCTCCATCCCCGTCATATCCAAATAAAACTCATCAATCGACGCCTTCTCTACTACCGGGGCACGATCCATAATCATCCGCGTCACCCAATCCGAATGCTGCGCATAAGCCTCAAAATCCCCGCGCAACACAATCGCATCCGGACACAACTTCAGTGCCATGCGCATCGGCATCGCCGACCGAACCCCAAAGGCTCGCGTCTCATAACTGCAAGCTGCTACTACCCCACGGTCCGACAAGCCACCCACAATGACCGGCTTACCCACGAGACGAGAATCCCGGAGTCGCTCAACCGAGACAAAGAACGAGTCTAAGTCCATGTGCACAATGGCGCGATCTTGCATAAATTTGGTAGCTATTTGTGAATTTCGAATACCTTTCGTAACTTCGATGAGTATACGATAATATTTTGGATACGAATTTTATTCATTTTAATTAAATAAGCAAATCGCATGAGCACTTTTTTTAGTCAGAATTTACGTTTTTTACGCAGCAAGATGCCCGAGAAAACATCCCAAGAAAAACTGGCTGAATTAATCAACATCAAGAAACCCACCTTAGGCTCCTACGAGTCTGGACGAGCCGAACCTAAATATGCGGATTTGATCCAAATCGCGGACTTTTTCAAGGTTGAGGTCGACGAATTACTCAAAGAAGATTTATCCAAAAGATTGCCCGGCATGGGCAATAAACCCAAGCTACGTATTTTAGCCACGACGGTTGATTCGAACAACGAGGAGAACATTGAGATGGTACCTGTCAAGGCTTTGGCAGGATACACCGCCTCCTACGATGACATCGAGTTTATTCAAGAATTACCTACATTCCAGGTACCCTTCTTACCTAGCGATAAAAAATACCGCGTATTCCCCATCAAAGGCGACTCAATGTTACCCTTGCAACCCGGCTCCTTGGTCTTCGCAGAATACGTAGAAGATTGGACATCCATCAAAGACGGCACCATTTGCATCGTCGTGACACGCGAAGACGGCGTAGTCCTGAAGCAGGTCATTAACCACCTGGCAGAGCGCAAGGTCTTAATCCTCAACTCGACCAACAAGACCTACGACCCCTACCCGATCCTCGGCGCTGAAATCCAAGAAATCTGGAAATTTGCGGGGTATTTTCACAATGAGTTTCCGAATGCGGAATAAAGTCACTAGTCGCTAGTCAGAAGGAGATAAAAGTCCCGGGCAATAAGACAAACTAAAATCTTTCCACATGGACTTCGAACTCCGGACCTCTTACCTCTTACCTCTTACCTCTAACCTCTAACCCATGTATTCAAAAATAGCCACCGCCCTCGGCATCCAAGAAAATCAAGTTCGAAAAACCATCGAATTACTCGATGAAGGTGGAACGATCCCTTTTATCTCACGTTATCGCAAGGAAGCGACTGGCAGTCTCGACGAAGTTCAAGTGGGCCAGATACGCGATCTACGCGATCAATATGTGGAACTGGAGAAACGAAGAGAGGCCATCTTGAAGTCCCTCAAAGAATTAGAAAAACTCACTCCCGAACTCGAAAAAGCCGTTCGTAGTGCCGAAACGCTCGCCAAACTGGAGGACATCTACTTGCCCTACAAGCCCAAGCGCAAAACCCGCGCCATGGCTGCTAGAGAAAAAGGATTACAGGCTTTAGCAGATAAACTTTTCGAACAACGCATGTTGGACCCCGAAGTGCTCGCCGCCGAATTCCTCGAAGATCCCGAAGAAGCCCTAGCCGGCGCACGTGATATCCTTGCCGAAGAAATGATGGAGACAGCGGAAGCGCGTGAAGAGGCCCGACAGCTCTTTGCCCGAAAAACAGTCGTCAAATCCACCGTTGCCAAAGGCAAACAAGAAGCCGGAATCAAATACAAAGACTATTTTGATTGGTCGGAGTCATTAGCCCAAGCACCCTCCCATCGTATCCTCGCACTATTTAGAGGTGAAAACGAAGGAATCTTAAACCTAAACCTTGCTGGACCCGATCAAGACGTACTCGATAAACTCGACCGACGCTTCATCAAGGGAAATAATGCCTGCGCAAGACAAGTCGAGCTAGCCATCCAAGATGGCTACAAGCGCCTCTTGATGCCTGCCATGGAAAATGAAATGCGCGCAGAAGCGAAAAAACGGGCGGATGAGGAAGCGATTCGCGTCTTTGCGGAGAATGTGCGTCAATTACTCTTGGCGGCACCCCTCGGACAAAAGCGCGTATTAGCACTAGACCCGGGTTTTCGAACAGGATGTAAATTAGTTTGTTTGGACCAACAAGGCACATTGCTCGACAATACGGCGGTCTATCCCCATACGGGACCGGGACAAGCCCAAGAGGCCGCCCATACGATTACTGCCTGGGTGAAAAAATACCAAGTACAAGCAATTGCCATCGGAAACGGAACGGCAGGCCGCGAAACAGAAGCCTTCGTCCGAAACCTCAAACTCGAAGGGATCACCATCATCATGGTCAACGAGAGTGGAGCATCGATATATTCAGCCTCCGAAGCTGCTCGTGAAGAATTCCCGGATAAAGATATTACGGTACGTGGTGCGGTGTCGATAGGGCGCCGACTCATGGATCCCTTAGCCGAATTAGTTAAAATTGACCCCAAATCGATTGGGGTTGGACAATACCAACATGATGTCGATCAAAAGAAATTACAGGCATCCTTGGATGATACGGTTATTTCTTGCGTAAACTCGGTTGGGGTGGAGCTCAACACTGCCTCGAAACAAATTCTCGCCTATGTATCCGGCCTAGGTCCACAATTGGCTCAGAATATTATTGATTACCGGACGAAGAATGGGCCTTTCATTAAACGCTCCGACTTGAAAAAAGTCGCGCGTTTGGGCGAAAAGGCCTATGAACAAGCTGCCGCATTTTTGCGCATTCGAAATGCGAAAAACCCCTTGGATGCGAGTGCCGTTCACCCAGAGCGGTATGAGATTGTGGAACAAATGGCCAAAGACCTGAATTGTAAAGTGGGGGATTTACTCGCCAATGAATCCTTGCGCAAGCAAATACCCTTACAAAAATATGTTTCGAAAGATGTTGGGATGCCAACGCTAACTGATATCCTATCCGAATTAGCTAAACCGGGTCGTGACCCACGTGAACAATTCGAGGCATTTGAGTTTACAGAGGGCGTCAATGAAATAAAGGACTTACGCGTGGGGATGAAATTGCCAGGTATCGTTACCAATATCACGAATTTCGGTGCCTTCGTGGATATCGGCGTACATCAGGACGGTTTAGTCCACGTGAGCCAATTGGCCGATAAATTCGTCAAAGACCCCAATGAAATCGTCAAGGTCGCCCAGAAAGTCATGGTCACTGTCACCGAGGTAGATGAGGTACGCAAACGAATAGCTCTGAGCATGAAGAAATAAAAAAAGGCCATCCTTAATTGTTGGATGGCCTTTTTCAATTACTTTTTACAGCAATTGGGGAGCTTATCGTAGCTTTTCTTGATGGCTTTGACCTCATCGGCGTCATAGCCCGTTTCCGCAATAACTTGCTTAATCTTTGCCACATCAATCTTTTCCGGATTATAAACAACCGTGATATTGGATTGATCCTCGAGATTCAAATCCGACTTTTCGATTCCTTTCGTTAAAGCGAGATTCTTCTCGATGCGTTCTTTACACATTTCACAAATCGCAGAGGTCTTGATCTTAACGGTCTGCGTAGGTCCTGCCAATAACCCGAAAGGCAGGAGTAGAAATAATAATATATGTTTCATCCGATTATTTTTAACCCAAGGCTTCAGCCTGGGTAAGTTAAACTATTTCTTAACAACTTTTAAATCCATGGTGCAAGCTGGACACTTACCCTTTTTCGAATAGGTCTTTGTTCCTTCGCATTTCATAGGACATTGATAAACTTCTTTTTTCTCTTCTTGTTTCGCCTTCTTCGTTGTAGG
>JBDKFF010000327.1:0-4828 GCA_039798865.1 Bacteroidota bacterium | reverse complement strand
AAATTCAATGTGGGTGGTAACTTAACATTGATCAAGAACCAAGTGAAAGGATCCCCTTACTCTGTGATTCCATCGGGTTCGGCATCGGGTTCTGGTTTGACTTCAGCGACGATCAATGGATATATCAATGGTCAGCCAATCGGTACATTCTTCTTAAAAGAGTTTATTGGATTTGATGACAAGGGAATGAGTCTTTACAAGGACCAAGATGGTGACGGAATTGTTACCGATAAGGATCGTATTGCGGCGGGTACAGCCTTGCCAACTACCCAATATAACTTCTTTGGAAATGCATCTTACAAAGGTTTTGACCTATCCTTGCAATTCAACGGGGTGGCTGGAAATAAAATCTATGACAACACAGCGAATGCTTCCTTCTATAAATTGAAGATTGCGAAGAATACGAATGTGACTCCAGCAGCCTTTGCTGACGCGAAAGAATCCATTAACAATGCCGCGCCGATATCAACTCGCTATTTGAAAGATGCCGCTTTCTTGCGTTTGAATAACGTGACTTTGGGATATCAATTGCCTACAGCCAAATTGGGAATCAGCAAGTTTATTTCAAGTGCTCGTTTATCGGTAACAGGACAAAATCTTTGGTTGATGACTGATTACGACGGATACGATCCTGAAGTAAACAAGGACAATTCGATTAATGGCGTCTTGTCATATGGTATTGATTACTTAAGCTACCCAAAAGCGAAATCAGTAATCGTTGGTTTGAATCTTACATTCTAATTTGAATAGCTAGAAAGAAAATGAAAAAGTTTAGAAATATAGCCATGCTTATGGTGGGGATGACAGCCTTGGTAGGTTGCTCCGATTTGAATGAAAAAGTATTGGATGAATACAACGCAGCAGGTTTAACGGACAAGCAAGCTGCCGATGGGATGATTGCTCCCGTTTATGCGGTGTTGCCAACAATTTTCCAACATACTACCTTGTTTGCTTTACAAGAAATCTCAACGGATGAGGCTATTTTGCCTTACCGAGGGGGTACCGACTGGGGTGATAATGGAATCTATTTATCATTGCACAAGCATGAAACAACAAGTACGGATCCCAATGTTCGAAATACGTGGAATGCAGTACTTGCGGGAATCTCTCGTTCGGTTACGGCGATTAATTCGTTAAAATTAAACAATGATCCCAATGCTAAATTATACTTGGCCGAAGCGCGTGGAATGCGTGCTTATTACAATATGGTCATGTTGGATTTATTCGGTTTAGCATTTTCAAAAGATGATTTAAGTGAAGTGACAACTATTCTTCGTGGTGAAGCGGCTATCGCGTACATCAAAAGTGAATTGTTGGCCGTTGAACCGACTTTATCGACATCTGTTGGCCCAGGTCGTTTGACCAAAGGGGGTGCTTGGGGATTATTAGCTCGTTTACATTTGAATGCGGCTGTTTGGCGTGATCCCTATGGAACAGCTTCTCACAAGGCGGAGGATATGGATAAGGTGATTGAATACACGGATAAAATCGTTAATTCAGGACAATATGCCTTATCTACGGATTATTGGGATATTTTCAGCAATGCGAATCATACCAATAAGGAATTAGTTTTAGCTGTTGATCAACGTGCTGAATTGAATGGGCATAATCGTATGTCTTATTTCTCCTTAGCGAATGACCAGCGTCCATTGCCAGCTTATCCTGCAGCGAATGGGACGGATGGTCCGGCAATTACGCCGACATTCTACCAATCATGGGTTACAGCATATGGCTCAGTTGACCCAGCGGTAGCAGATCCTCGTTTTTACAAGCAAAATGTAAAGAAAGAGGAGGGGCAATGTGTGGATCCAATCTCCTATAAAATTGATCGTGGAATATTACGTGGCCAACAATATGGATTGATTTACAAGAGTGGTGCATTTGTGAAATGTGCGGATGGTAAATCCCTACAGGTTGGTAAAATTGCTAATTCACGTGGGAAGGGCAATCCGATGGTTATTCACACGGAGCAGGTCGATTTTACAACAGCAGGCAGTGATTACAGTTCAGGTTACCGTGTTGAAAAATATGAGTTCTCTGATAAATCATCATCTGGTCGTAATTTCGGCGAAGCGGATTTAGTGATTGTTCGTTTAGCAGATGTATATTTGATGCGTGCGGAAGCGAAACTTCGCAAATCAAATGATGCCACTGGTGCTTTAGCCGATGTGAATAAGGTGCGTTTATCTCGGACAAGTAATTCTGCCGCGTCTCCTTTGCCGACCATCAATTTAGATCTTTTGCTTCGTGAGCGTGGATTTGAATTCTATTGGGAATTACAACGCCGTACGGATTTAATTCGTTTTGGTAAGTATGAGGATAGCTGGACCGAAAAAACCAATACCGATAAAAACAAGCGCGTGTTTCCAATCCCACAAACGGCGATTGATGGTGCGTCTAACTTAACAGGTTACTTGAAGCAGAATCAAGGATACTAAAATTCTTATTACATTTAAGGCGTCAAGTTTTTGCTTGACGCCTTTTTTTTGATTCATAATGAAGAAATTCCTATTCCTTTTACTTTTTAGCCCCTTTGTCTATGCGCAAGAGGCTCAAATCATTCGTGGACCTTATTTGCAGTCGGTGACTACCACATCCGCCATTGTTCATTGGCGGACCGACAAGCCTGTATCGAGTCGTGTGTATTACCAAGATTCGAAAAAAATCGTTCGAGAGGTCTTGGATACTAACCGTGTCACTGAACACATTGTAGAGTTGGCTCAATTGAAACCCGGCACAAGGTATGCCTACCAGATCAATTCCAAACAATTTGTTTCGGAACGCTATGTGGTGACTGCACCAGGTTCTCAAAAGCCTGTTCGCATTTGGGCTTTGGGTGATTTTGGGGATGGTTCTTTGAGCCAAAAGGCTGTTATGGAGTCCATTACGAATTACACCAAGGGCCATCGACCGGATGCCTGGATTTGGTTGGGCGATAATGCCTACAATAACGGGAAGGATGATGAATATCAAAAAAATGTATTTGATGTTTATCAGCAAGCATTTTTACAGAATTTACCCATTTATCCTTCGCCGGGTAACCACGATTATGCCGGAAAGCATGATCCAAACTTACCACCCTATTTTCAAATTTTCGATATGCCAGTGGCCGGTCAAGCAGGTGGAGTTCCTTCGCATGCGGAATCCTACTATTCCGTAAATTATGGTCCCGTTCATCTGGTTGCCTTAGATACGGAAATGAAGGAGAAATCCGGTTTACAATTGAAAGATGGCAAAGGGGAACAGGTGGATTGGCTAAAAGCTGATTTAGCCGCGAATAAATTACCTTGGGTGGTGGTCTATTTTCACAAACCTCCCTATTCAAAAGGCTCGCATGATTCTGATGTCGAATTGGACATGAAATCCTTGCGCGAACAGGTGACCCCTATTTTTGAGCAATACAAGGTTGATTTGGTGATCGCTGGGCATAGCCATGTTTATGAGCGAAGTTACCCCATGCGTGGGCATGTAGGGATTAATGAAACGTTCGAGGAATCCAAGCATGTAATGGCTAAAGAGAAAGCTCCCAATCATTATGTAGTGGGCCCAAAAGGGCAAGGTGTCATCTATGTAGTGAGTGGTTCAGGCGGAAAAGTAGGAGGTCAACGACCTGGTTTTCCCATGAAATCGATGTTGTATTCCAATAATCAAATTGGAGGTTCAGTCATCTTAGATGTGAGTAAATCAACATTTGAATTACGTTGGATTCAGTCCGATGGGGTAGTAGGGGATTCTTTTGTCATTGAAAAACCCTAAGATTTTTCCTTGAACGGATGTCTCTGTGTCCATGTGACCTCAGGTTCCAGAAAACGAAAAATCTTATCAAGGTATCTGTTTATCAAGGGTGTATTGTGTTCCATGAGGCCATACATGTTGACGGGTACAGCGCCAATCGAACTTTTTATTTCCATCGCCGTTCGACCGAATTGAATATGCTTGAATCCGTTGACAATGGCACAGCCAACCATATCATAAAGCATATTTAGGTAAAGCATTTTATCCTTTTGAATGCTTGGGTCATAACCGAGGAAATAGGTTTCCAGTAATTCATCATGCTGAAAAAGGGTGTTGAATCCAATCAGTTTACCTTCTTCGAAGTAGGCAAAAAATCGGAAGGATTCGCCCAAGTTTTTTTTGAGGCTACTAAAATGATTTTTCGCCAAAAAGAATGTGTTGAATGGCGCATTTTTTGCGACATGTAAGTACAACTCATAAATTCTCGATTCGAGTTCGATGATTTCCGTATGATTTAATTGCCTTTTCTCGATTCCGTCCGCTTTTTTGCGCGCGCGTTTGTATTGATCTCGGTATTTTTTTGAGAGCGCATCTACGTAATCATTTTCTTTTATCCAGGATTCGGCTAAGCTGAGAAACATGCTAGGCTGCGAAGTGAATCGCAGACTTTTATCGAAGCTTGAGCCTGAGAAAAAGTTTAGTTCTTCCGCAGAAAAGTCTTTGAAGATTTCGAGATGTTGGTTGGGATATTCTTTGCAAACTCGTTCTTTAAGGTAGCTTTGGATGCTAGCTTGGGAGATGTCCGGCCGACAGGCAATGGCGTGTTGGCCGGTCAACATATTATTTCCCACGATCAACAATTTCCCGGCATAATTCTTAAATAGGAAATCCCTAATTTTTATTTTCAGCCCACTATCCCGCACGCCAAAAGTTTCCAATTGATTCAAATCGATTTGTTGTATGAACGCAGCGGCTATTAATTCGGTGTCTTGAAAAATTCCTACATAACTGATCGTGAGATTAGTTGGCCTGGATTCTTCCAATGCCTTCAAGTAGTCCGTTTGCAGGAAAATACTCGATTGCGCGACTTGAT
>JBDKFF010000326.1:0-3039 GCA_039798865.1 Bacteroidota bacterium | reverse complement strand
CCCGCAATACCCCGACACTCTTCCCAAGGTCGCGCAAAATCCAACCCATTAGCGTCACCGTTATGTACTAAATCATATTCGGTGGTGTAAAATCCACCATGTTTGGAACGCGTTTCCTTTCCCCAACGATCGTTAACTACCACCGAGTTTTTCACGGGTGAATCGTTGTACAACCACGATAAAAATTCCGTACTCCGTAATTTATCTGAGGTATAATCCCACTCACCATCCGTCCAAACCAAATCCGGATGGTAGGTATTCACCAAGTCCTTCATCTGCGGGAACATGTGCTGATCGATGTACTCATTCAAGGTTTCTTTTTTATACAGCGGATTATACCATTCCAATAATGAATAATAATAACCCATTCGGATGTTTTTGCCCTTCACCGATTTAGTCAAATCCCCCAATAAATCCCGGTGTGGACCCACGTCCATCGCATTCCAATTCCAGGATTGTTTCGATGGCCAAAGCGTAAATCCCTCATGGTGTTTCGAAGTCAAGACTACGTATTTGGCCCCCGCATTTTCGAATAATTTTGCCCACTCATCCGGCTGAAACATCTCCGCCTTAAAGTGCTGGGTGAAGTCCTGGTATTTTACATTCGGCCCAAATGCCTTGTTGTGAAATTCCGTAAAAAACGATTGCGTTTTGTTTGGCTCTTGCCAACGACGCCAATACCATTCCGCGTAGCGATCATAAACCCCAACTTTATCCCGAGCCGTTGGGCTATAGGCCGGTACCGAATACAAACCCCAGTGAATAAATATTCCGAATTTGGCATCTTCGAACCAGGCGGGGACGGGCCGACTATCAATCGACTCCCAATTAGGCTGATAGGTTTTTTGCGCAAATAAAGAGGCAGAGCTTAGGCAGAGCGCCCAGATTAATAGCTTGATTTTCATGAGGTTTAGATTTATGCCAACTAATTTAGCGAAAATTGTTAATTTGAAAACAAAATTCAGCTGATGCAACAATGGACCTGTGCAATTCCCGGACAAATGGACTTACAAGAGGCCGACATGCCTCAAGTAAAATCCGGGTATTCCCTTTTAAAGGTGAGGGCCATCGGAATTTGTGGGACGGATATTCATGCCTTCGCCGGTAACCAACCTTTTTTTCAATACCCTCGAATATTGGGACATGAATTAGGATTGGAAGTTGTTCAATCCGACACGTTTGCTTCTGGAGAATTCGTCACCATCATCCCCTATTTTAATTGCCAAAGCTGTGCGGCCTGTAACCAAGGCAAACCCAATTGCTGCGAAAACATTCAGGTGTTTGGGGTGCATACGGATGGCGGAATGCGTGAGTTTATTCTTGTAGAGGACCGATATATTTTAGCCGGGAAAGGACTTTCAATCGATGAATTAGCCTTAGTCGAGCCCTTTGCGATTGCCGCGCATGGACTGCGCCGCGGGCAGATTCAAGCGGGAGAAAAGGTGCTCGCGATGGGTGCCGGACCCATTGGCTTATTCACAATCTTGTTGGCCAAACTGAAGGGTGCGCAGGTCGAAGTTTCGGAGCCCAATGCGGACCGATTGCGATTTTGTACCGAACAACTGGGAATACCGGAATCGACCCAAGATAGCTATGCGAAGGTCATCGACGCAACCGGAAACCTAGCAGCGATTGAATCAGGATTCGCTCGATTAGCCCATGGAGGACAATACATTCTGATCGGTTTGCAGAAGCAGGCGATTAGCTTTTCACATCCAGAATTTCACAAACGCGAGGCGACGCTTATGAGCAGTCGGAACGCCACCATCGAGGATTTTGAATATGTAATGGATTTATTCCGCCAGGGCAAAATTCGTTCGGAATGGTTTATCAGTCACCGCTTTGATTGGTCGGCGGTCGGGAGCGAATTCCCGAGCATCCCCGACCCTGCCCGTAAAATCGTCAAGGCCTTAATCACGTTAAATAAGTAGGGCGAACCTTTCGATTCGCCCTTGACTCTTATTTCATGTATTCCTTATCCAGGAACAGATAACGCGCATCGTTTTGCGCTTTTTCCGCGCGGGAATTGGTATCGATAATCATGACCGGGGGCGTTGCGTCGCCGCCTTTGGCAGCTGGCCACTCCGGTAATTTATCGCCATTCGGATTGAAGGTTTTAACGAAGTTGGTGAAATAATTCAACATCGTATCCGACACCTTAAAATCATCCGCCGTCCAAGCATATTCCTTCACCAAATGAAGATTCCCCATCGCATACTCGATCTCGCAAGCATGCGGAGCACCCACAGCTGGAGGAGGTGCTTGTGCTGGGCCTTCCCGACGAACCGTTCCGCCTGCCAATGCAGACACCGAATTTTGGTCCACCAATGGAGGACGTAATTTACTGTATAGGTAACGGTAAACCGGTTGGGTCGAGTTATTGCGGTGTAGATCAAACCACTTCCACGTCGAATACGAAATAAAACGATCGGCGGCTAAAGCGGTTGCCGACAATTCTACTTCCTTTTCGGAATGCGCAGGATATAGGCTTAATACTTTATCTACATCGTTCGGATATTCTTTTTTCACGCGTTCGATGTAGTTCTCCACCGTGTAGGGTTTTCCTTGCATGAAGGCGCCACCCGGAATTTCCGCGGAGTTCCAGCCTAACAATAAAGGAATTTGATGTTGCTCTTTGGCCGCATAGATTTCAGGTAATTTCTTTGGTAAAAAATTGCCGTCAACCACCACGGGGAAACCAAAACGTTTTGAATCCTGGTAGAGATCGAAGATATCTTTGGTCGACATGCCGCGTAATTCCTTGATGGATTTTACCCCTGCTTTTTTCAAGAATTCCGCGCCTGTTTTTTCCGCTTCCGCTAAAGAAACTGGTGCCATGGTTGGGTTGATTCCTCCGCCCGACTCACCGATGGCTCCGTGAATTAAACCTTTGGATAAAGGAGATGACATTTGGTAACTCACCGCAATGGACCCGGCAGATTCTCCGGCAATCGTTACGTGATTGGGATCACCGCCAAAGGCCGCGATGTTTTTTTGAACCCATTGCAAAGCAGCTAATTGGTCATAGTATCCATAATT
>JBDKFF010000325.1:0-3603 GCA_039798865.1 Bacteroidota bacterium | reverse complement strand
CAAATCCAAGACTAATGATTCGTTGGGGAGTTTGATTGAGTACTTTAACGGTACAATAGCGTTTAACGCCATCCGCGTCACCAAAACTGCTGTAATCAAACGTTTCTGTCGTATCGCTTTGAGCATGAGCGATCATGCTGCCAAGGCCCAAAATGAGCGTAAGTAGTTTTTTCATATGTTGTTTAGTTTGTCGGGAGCAAATATACAATTGGAAGGATAGTTTTGTACTTTTTTGTCTTCACACTAAACGATTTTTTTTTCAATTGGTTTTGAAAATTAGCATGAAATAAAATGGCTCGGAACAGTTCCGAGCCATTTGCTTAATTGTTGGAAAATTAATTTTCCTTGTGGAATCGGAGGGATTCGAACCCTCGTCCAAACCTAGAAATCTGATGCTTTCTACACGTTTAGATTTGATCAATTTTCGATGCCCAACAGGTTCAGATCAGACCTTATTGAACACTTATCCGCTGGATACTAATGAACGCTTAGCGAAATCGCATTCATCGACTCTGCATGGTCGACGCTCCAGATTCCCTAGCGGCAGAGTTTGGCCGGGGTGGAACGATGGCAATTGGTTAGTCTATCAGACTAAGCAGCCATGGCATACGAAGTATTGCCAGCTATAATTCGAAGGTTTTTTATACAGGAAATGCCTCCAACTCCCGACGTGCTTACAACCGATCTGCTTAAGCTGTCAAAACCGGTCGATCCCATTAAGTCACAAAGATACAAATTAAATCAAGGGTAAGGCGGTTGTCGACTTAATTTCATCCATGACAAATAAACTACTGATGTGTGCTACCGAGGGCAAAACCGCTAATTTCTCCTGGTAAAATCGGTTATAACTCTCCACATCCGTACTTAAAACCTTTAAATAGTAATCAAAGTTCCCGGATACTAAATGACATGAAATTACTTCCGGAAATGCTTTAATGGCCGTTTCGAATGCGGAGAAATTCTTTCGATTTTGTTTTTCTAACGTAACTTGACAATGGACCAATAAACCCAAATTCAACATTTTTCGATCCAATAAGCCGACATATCCCTTGATATAGCCATCGGATTCTAAACGCTTCATCCGGTCGTGCGTCGGGCTTAAGGAAAGATTTACCTGTTCTGCGATTTCCTTCAACGTTTTTTGACTGTTTTCCTGAATAATTTTTAATATTTTAATATCAATTGGGTCTAATTGGGATTTTGCTGCCATAAACTTTTCGGTTTTCTTGTAATAAATGGTGTCGTTTTGGTGTATTTTTTTGCAATATAATTATTATGAAGTAAATATTTCTTATTTATTGGTTTGTGTCCAAAATATTTATGGCTAGTGCTATATTTGCACTGTATTATACTTCATCAAAGGTAACGGCCAGCGAATTTTTCGTTGGCCGTTCTTTTTTTAACCACATACATATGAAAATCGCTATTCCCAAAGAAATTAAAAATCAAGAGTTTCGGGTTGGTTTAACTCCCGCTGGAGCTCAAAGCTTTATCAAAGCTGGTCATACTGTTTTCGTGGAAACCCAGGCGGGTGTTGGATCTGGTTTTGCAGATACTGCATACGAACAAGTTGGGGCTACTATACTTTCGTCGGCATCTGAAATTTATGCAGCGGGAGATATGATTATTAAAGTGAAGGAACCCTTGGAAGCTGAGTTTGCTTTAATCAAACCGGGGCAGATACTATTTACTTATTTTCACTTTGCGGCCTCTAAATCCTTGACAGAGGCAATGATTCGATCCAAAACGATTTGCATTGCCTATGAGACCGTTGAGCTTCCCGACCGTAGTTTACCTCTTCTGACGCCCATGTCGGAAGTTGCCGGTCGAATGGCAATTCAAGTTGGGGCCTATTTCCTTGGTAAACCGCAAGGCGGAAAAGGAAAGATGTTGGGTGGTGTTCCCGGTGTTAAACCTGCCAATGTTCTTGTACTGGGTGGTGGGGTAGTTGGTACGCAGGCAGCTAAGATGGCTGCGGGCTTAGGCGCTCAGGTAACCATTATGGATACGAATTTAGCCCGTTTACGTTATTTGAATGATATTTTGCCAGCGAATGTTGTCACACAATATTCCACGGAATTTGCCATACAGGAACATCTGCCTCAGGTAGATTTGGTGATTGGAGCAGTACTTCTTCATGGAGCGAAGGCACCGCATTTAATTAAAAAAGAGGATTTAGCTCGAATGCAGCCGGGTACCGTTTTGGTAGACGTCGCGGTGGATCAAGGGGGTTGCATTGAAACCTGTAAGCCAACTACCCACGAAAATCCAGTTTACATCGTCGATGGAATTCAACATTATTGCGTCGCGAATATGCCAGGTGCCGTACCGCAAACATCTACGCAAGCATTGACGCAAGCTACCTTGCCTTATGGCTTACTAATAGCCAATGAAGGTTGGGAGGCTGCTTGCCAAAAAAATGCGGCCCTTAAGAAAGGCCTCACGATTATGGAAGGTAAATTATTGGATTCCGGCCTTGCCGAACTATTTAAATTATAATTCCCAGAATTTAACACCCTTGGTTTTTAATAGGTCCAATTTTTGGAGGTTCAATTGCAATTTGAAATTCTCTTCCTGCAATTGGGCTTCTTCCAAGGTGTTTTGAATCTGATCCAACTCCATTTGCTTGATTGTCCCTTCTTTGTAACGTGCCTCGCCTAATTGATAAGCATATTTTGCTTGTTCAATTAACTGGCGTTGGGTTGTTAGTTTTGCTTGGATGGTCTTGATATTTGCATCGCCTTGGCGTAGTTCGTAGGCCAATTTATTATTGGTATCCTCACGCTGGAAATTGATTCGCTCTTGCTGGATCTGAGCAATGCTCTTCTGCATCGAAGCGCGTTTGCCTGAATAGATGGGTACGTTCAATTTCAATCCGACCATCGTGTTAATTTTAAAGTCATCTGAAAATGCGGGTACTTCGCCATTTATACGAGGCAAATAACCATTCCGTAGGCCTAAACTTGCGGCACCTGAAAGGGTAGGAGCACTCGCCTTATCCTGCAGTTGAATTTCTTGTTGCCAAACCGCATTTTCTACATCCAATTGTGCAAACATGGGATTATTTGCTACAGTTTCATTGCTTTGTATGGTTGTTTGAATAGGTTTCAAGCCGCCTTTTAAACTTTGACCCGTTTGTGTTTCTAGGTAGTCGGTCAGTTTATTGATCTGTGTTTCCGTTTCCCCAATTTTAGTTTCTTGGTTTTGAACACGAATCTTAATGCTCATGGCGTCCAATTGAAGTGCTTCACCTAATTTGACCTGTTGTTCGATGATTTGAGCCTGCGTCTTTATTCGTCCCAATTCCGCCTGCTGTATCTTCAAGACGTTTTGAAGGAACAAAATCTGATGATAAATCGAGGCTACTTGATAAGCAATAGCAAATTCGGTTTGTTCAATTTGAGTTTTGCTTAAGCGGGTTTCCAACTGGCTTTTCTCGATGGCTATTCTGTTTTTCCCCCAATCATACAGTGTTTGGCTTGCCACAAAGTTCGTATTGTAATTCATGTTGGGTTGAAATTGCAATATCGATGGAGCGCCACCCATGGCAAAGGTTACCTTTGATACAGGATCAATTCGTGTGATTCCAGCTTCGTATGCGAT
>JBDKFF010000324.1:0-5763 GCA_039798865.1 Bacteroidota bacterium | reverse complement strand
CGCCGGGTTCAATCCAAATGATTTAGACAAATGGCTAAATACCTAATTAACCTTGATAAAACAGCCATTTAGCGAGTTCCTTCCAGGTCACTTTCTTGCCATACATCAATATTCCCACCCGATAAATACGGGCGGAAAGCCAACTGCAAGCTAGAAAACCGAGTACCAATAAAGCCATAGAAACTACCAATTCCCATACAGGAACGCCATAAGGTAAACGGACCATCATATTGATCGGCGACGTAAAGGGTATCATCGAAGCCCAAAATGCAATGGTACTATCCGGGTCCTGCATCGTATACTGAGCCAATAAAAACGACAGGATAATCGGAATCATAACAATAAAAGTAAACTGCTGCGCCTCGGTGGGGCTCTCCACCGCAGATCCAATCGCCGCAAAAAGCGAGCTGTACAACAAATAACCTACAAAGAAATAGAACAAAAAAGACAGCAAAATCAAAGGGATATTGGTACTTTCAAGCACCTTGGTGACCTCCCCCATAGGGGAATCCTGCATCGCTTTATTCATCTCTACGGAAGATTTTCCTTGACTTAGCTCAACAGCCGCTTTCGCTTTCGAAGCATAAATCTTACCTGTGACTTGCGTCAATCCAATCGTTAATACAATCCATAAAACGAATTGTGTCAGCCCCACGAGTCCAACCCCAATAATCTTACCTAACATCAATTGATAAGGCTTTACCGACGAAATAATCACCTCAATGATTCGATTACTCTTTTCTTCAATTACCCCATTCATGACCTGTGATCCATACAACAAAAGAGTCACATAGAGTATTAAGCCCATTACCCCAGCCAAAATCATGGCTCCAGCCGAACTTGAATTCGTCTCATCTCCCGTCTCAGAAATCGTGATGGTTTCACTGTCTACATCCACTTGAGTATCCTCGTAAACCTTCGCTGAAATCCCAGCCTTATACATTAATTCTTGTCGGACTTTATTCTGAATCAATCGCTCAACCGACTCTTTCAATGAAAGCCCTATATTCTTCGAAGAATAAATATGTAGTCCTTTGGGATTCGTTAATACATCGCCCGGCACACTCACAAACGCATCATAGCCTTCGGCGGCAAACTGGGTTTTAAACGCTGCTTCCGGTTTAGAAACAAACGTAAATGCCAGCTCCTTGTCCTGCAAATCCGACGCTTTCCACAAATGACTTTGGTCCAAAATGGCTACCTTTTTTACTTCCTTATCCTTCATGGCCAACCAGATCGGAATCGCATAGATGGCTGTGATTAATACGGGTGCTAAAAGAGACGAAATCCAGAAGGATTTTTTCAAAACACGGGTCATGTATTCCCGTTGGATGACTAATAATATCTTATTCATTAGGCGTTCGTTTCGTTGACAACTTGGATAAAAATTTCATTAAAAGAAGGGATTAACTCCTTGAATTCCAGCAAATTGACCTGGTGCATGATACGAGTAATTGCATCGTTGGTCGACAAGCCTTCTGCAAAACGCAAAATCGCATTCCCTTGCTGGCTAGACACGACATCGATTTCGGCTATTGTCCCCAACTCACCGGTAAAACGTATCGCAAATTGATTCTTTTTAAATCGATTTTGAACCTCTGTCTTATTGCCTGAAAGTACTACTTCGGCATGATTGATCAAGGCAATTTCATCGCATAACTCCTCCACAGACTCCATGCGGTGTGTAGAGAAAAGAACCGTTGTTCCGCGTTCCTTTAAGGCCAAAATCTCATCCTTTAACATATTCGCATTGATCGGATCAAAACCCGAAAACGGCTCATCCAAGATTAATAATTTGGGTTCATGCACCACCGTTGCAATAAATTGCGTCTTTTGCTGCATTCCCTTCGACAAATCATTCACCGGCTTATTCCACCACTCCTTAATGTCCAGACGAATAAACCAATCCTTTAATTTAGCCAATGCCTCCTCTCGTTTCATTCCCTTCAATTGAGCCAAATACAACAACTGCTCACCCACCTTCATTTTCTTGTACAAACCTCGCTCTTCGGGCAAATAACCAATTTGATCGGCATGTTCCAAGCGCAGGGGTTCACCATCAAAATAGATCTCCCCCGCATCCGGTCCGGTGATTTGCGTGATGATCCGAATTAACGAGGTTTTACCCGCCCCATTGGGGCCCAACAAACCAAAAATAACTCCCTTGGGAATCTCTAAACTAACACCACGTAGGGCAACGTGCTCCGCGTAATGCTTTTGTACCTGTCGAATCGATAATAACATAGGCTGATATATTTCAAAATCAAAGATAAAAAAAAGCGTTCAGCCCAAATTGATATTGGGATGAACGCTTCATAAAAAGGATGAATGTCCCTTATTTTTTAACCACTTTCGCTTTCGGCTTGGCAGCACTTTTTGTCGCCGATTTCGCTGGTGCGGGAGCTGCCTCCTTGGCCATCAACTGAGCAACTTGCTTCATTTCAGCTGCCTTTTTGGCTAATTTTTCTTTCTTTTTAGCTTCCTTCTCAGCCGCTTTTTTCTTTAAACGATCTGCCTTTGCCTTGGCCTTGGCCGCCTCTTTCTCTTGTTCTTGCACCAACTTCACATATTTCTTCGCAATATCGCCCGAAGCTTTCTCTACCGTTTCCAAAACTTTCTTTGCATTCTTCTCAGATAGCCCTTTCAATTTTGGTAAAACCAACGTAATTAATTGATTAGCTAATGTTTTCTTCTGACCGTTCATAATCTTAGTGTTAATATTTCATTAAATCTAGCCAAACAAATGAGAACTAAAAACTTATCTGTATTAAGTTTTCAAATATTCCCAAAAATTTAACATTGAAAAAACTAACGTTGAGTTTTACTCACATAATCCCAAGCGACTACTCCCATCGTAACTGACACATTCAACGAGTGTTTCGTACCAAACTGAGGAATCTCCAAACTTCCCTCGGCATGGTCGATCCAATAATCATTGACACCGAATACCTCATTCCCAAATACAAATGCATAACGCTTGTCCGCTTGCGGAACAAAGTCTTGCAAGGCAATGGATTGATCCACTTGCTCGATGCAATACACTTCATAAGAATGGGATTTTAAATGTTCATAACAAGCTTCAGCCGACTCAAAATACGTCCAATCAACCGATTCATCTGCCCCCAAAGCCGTCTTACTTATTTCCCGATGGGGAGGCTGTGCCGTAATCCCCACCAAATACACATGCGCACAACGAAATGCATCCGCCGTACGAAATGCAGAACCAATATTATTCATACTGCGAATATCATCCAGCACAAATACATAGGGGAATTTCTCGACCGATTTATAGGACTTAACATCGAGCCGATTTAGCTCATCCAACGATAATTTTTGGGGCATAACTAATCAATCCAGCTAAACGGATAAGCCAATTCGGGCACTTTGACGCGCTCGGCTAATCGCTCCAAACGCGCTGGTAAAGCCATCACATAATCGCGTGCCTTTTCAGCTTGATCATTCAATCCACGTACACTTTCCAAATCCCAATCCTGAATCAAACCACGCATGATCGTTGTATAATCAGCTGTAGTGTAAACACCGATACGTTGAGCCGCATCCGAAAAATGATCAAACAAAGAACTCTTCACTCCATTGATTTCACGCAAGAAATGCGCCGGCATCACAATCTTTTTCTTCATCATGTCGGCAAATGCCAACATCATTTCCGACGGATCTAATTTAAATATCTCGGAAACAAAAGCCTTGTAGGCCTTTGCATGACGCAATTCATCAGCAGCAATTTGCGCACACATACGCGACAAATTTGAATTGCCATGTTGCTTGGCCAATGAAGCCGTTCTACGATGCGAAATATTCGTTGCCCATTCCTGGAACGAGGTATACACAAAATTACGGTAGGGATCACCTGTAGTTCCAATATCAAAACCATCCGCAATCAAATACTGCGTCGAAATAGCAACGGCCTTCATGTCTACTTTACCCGATAAATACAGGTAAGTTCCTAACAAATTTCCGTGGCGATTTTCCTCTGCGGTCCAACTGCGAATCCATTTCACCCAGCCATTTTCTTGATCCAAATGATCCACGGTATCCATGCCCAACAACCAAGATTCATACGTAGGCAAGGCCTCTTCGGTAATGGTATCTCCGATTAAAACCGCCCAATAATCATAAGGCAATTCATTCGCCGCCTCTTGCAACAATTTCACCTCTTCAAAGAAATTCTCCTTCGTAGAATCTGGAAGCATATCAGCAGGTTGCCAGTTGGAGTCAATCGGATTCAAAAAATCCTTCATATAGCCATCCATATTTTTGGCTAGCTCTGACATAACTTCTAAACGGGTGTGAAATTGAGACATAATTCGATTGGTTAACAAATGAGTTATGAAGATACACAAAAAATCAAGATTTTGGCTGAAAACGCGCAAAATCGAGACCTTTATCACCAATTTTTAGCACATACGCATTTTTATACGCCGGCGCAAACCAATCTCCTAAGTTGTAATAGTTAATCCCCTTGCCCAAATCAAAAGCAATGGGATGATGACGATGTCCGAAAACATAAGCTTCAATCAAGCGGTTTTCCCGCTGATCAACCACAAAACGCGCGCGAATCGCCGATAAAATATAATCCGTCGCTGGATCAAAAGGCACCTCACCTGCTTTAATCGTAGAACTCTTTCGAGTACCCGACCAGGCATGTGCTAATCGGACACCTAAATCAGGGTGTAGCCACGCAAACAAGAACTTTGCCAATGGATTCACAAATACCTTTTTCAAGGCCTTGTAACCATAATCCCCAGGTCCCATTCCATCCCCATGACCCATACAAACGCGGGTAGTTTTCCCCGAAAACTGAAACTCAAATTCAGTAGGTTCATAATAGATACTAGCCCCTAACTCCTCAACAAAATAATCTTTCATCCAGAGGTCATGATTCCCAACGAAGATATGTAAACGTACCCCTCGATCAGCTAATTCAGCCAAAGCACCTAGAATTCGAACAAAACCCTTAGGAACTACCTTTTTGTATTCAAACCAAAAATCGAATACATCTCCTAATAAAAAAAGATCACTGATATCTGATTCCACTTGTTTTATCCACTCAATCAGCACAACCTCCCGAGCACGCGAAGTGGAAGCATCTGGAAATCCCAAATGCATATCCGATAGGCAATAAACGTTTTTCCCTGGGGGAATAATGATTGACTTCATAAATAGCAAAAATGGGGAGGGAACTCCCACCCCATTCGGTTAATCTTCTTTCTTTGGACTACGTTTTCTCGGCGCCGGCTTCTTCTTTTCAACAGGCTCCTCCTTCGCAACAGACGGCTTTTTAGCAGCTCGCTTTTCAGTCTCAGCCAATTCCCGCTCATCCTTCGCATCTTGGCGTTTCTTTTCCGTCTCGCCCTTGATAAACTCTTGATAAGAGGTCAATTGCTCAAAAGGTCTCGGCCCTACTAATTCTTCCAAATCACTTTGGAACAACACTTCCTTCTTTAATAATTGCTCCGCCAAAATCGTCAACTTATCCTTTTTCGACGTCAATAATTTCTTCGTACGAGCATAAGCCTCCGCGATGATTTTACGAACTTCCTCATCAATCTCACGCGCCGTAGTCTCCGAATAAGGTTTGTTAAACTGATAATCAGAGCCTTTGGAATCGTAATAGGAAATATTGCCCAACTTATCATTCATCCCATAAACGGTCACCATCGAATAAGCTAATTTGGTAATACGCTCCAAATCATTTTGAGCACCTGTTGATATTTTACCAAACACAATCTCCTCCGCTGCACG
>JBDKFF010000323.1:0-7525 GCA_039798865.1 Bacteroidota bacterium | reverse complement strand
AAAAGGATTGTGCGGAGTTTCGTAAAGCGGTGATGCAGGAAGAGGTAAAAAAAGAGACCTTGGATTTAACGAAGAAGACGGTGAATACGTATTGGACGATTGCGATTATAGGAGTGGCGTTTTCTTTGGTGCCTTTGCTACTTTTGTAAGAGTGCCCTGAGATCCCCAGACTGAAGTCTGGGGTTTTAAACACGGTCGTAGTCTTGGGCTACAAATTACCCTATGCATTAGTCTAGGGACTAGACGCGAGGTGTCGCGTCTCTACAAGAAAATGGCAACTAATTTTGTCACTGAAATTCCTTTCCGTGTTTTTAGGCTGTTCGCTAATTCGCTTTCTTGCAGTGAATTAATTACGAATATGCAAAAAATCATTTGGGCAGTATGTTTGTTGGCCTGCATGGGCTGTAGGGAAACGACCTTGGAATGGGGACAAAAGCTATTGGCCGCTAAGAATTATGAAAAGGCCCAGGAGGCTTTGACCTTGTGGATACAAAGCGATACGACACATTGGGAGGCTTATTATGATCGCGCGCGCTGTGAAACGGAGTTGTATCAATATTCGGAGGCCTTGGCGGATTATGAGAAAGCCTACGCGATGCATCCTGATGCGAAAACGTGTTCGGGGCTAGGGAAAGGCTATTGGGACCTGAATGACACCGAAAAGGCCAAATCCTATTTGAATCGGGCCATCGGGATGGACCCTACTTATTCGGATGCGTATTTGAACTTGGGTATAATTTATACGAAAGAAGAGGCCTTTCAGGTGGCATTGCCCTATTTGTTGAAAGCGAAAAGTTTAGCGGATCAACCCTCCGATGAACTATCCATGGCCTTGATGATTGTCTATTTTGAGACAGGAAATGACCCGGCGTGTTTGGAAATGATACAATCTTTTAAATCTTCGGATACTTTGACTTCCGACGCCTATCAATTCCATGGTCGATTGTATCAGCGGAAAAAGCAGTATCAAAAAGCGCTGAAGGAATTCGATGCGGCGTTGGATATTGATTCGACCAATGGTTTCGCGCGTTTGTGTCGGGCGGATACCTATGCCGCCTTGAAGCAATTTGATTTGGAAATCGGAGACCGGACGCGCATCATCCGGGCGATGGAAGCCATGGACGATAATGCCTATTTAACGGGACAGTCCTATTATTACCGTGGCATTGCCAAAGGGAATGCAGGTGATAACCGCGGTGCACTACAGAATTTCAATCAAAGTTTAGCCATTGCGGGGGATGAAGCGGGCACGTATTTTAGTCGGGCTATCGCCAAAATCCATTTGCACGACCTGCCCGGCGCCTTGCTTGATTATCAAAAGGCGAGTAGGCTGGAGAAGAATGTGGCATTTGATCGCTATTTGACGGAAGACCCACAGGCATTTTCGGAATTTTTGGCCTATTGCAGGCAACGCGGTATTCGCATTTCAACCAGTAAAAAAAGCTAATATGACACCCACTAAACACGCATTTTTACTCGATTTATTCGTTACGGAAGGGTTTAACGTCGTAACGCGCGATGACCAACCAGTGGAAATTGGGGCGATAAATACGCTAGCGGATCATGGGCATGAGGTGATCGGTTGGCTCCAAGACAAGCAGGGTGTCAAAACTTCCATGCATTGGGATTTGGATGGGAAGATGATGGGCTGGAACACGGGTCCCTTTCCGTATGATTTGTTTTTGGTGATGAAGTAGTTCCTAGCATATGTTATGCTAATCATGGATTTGCCCAAGGTGATTTTCTTGGTATGATGATTTGATGAATACGGGTAAATCGTAATAATCTATTTTACATATTTGTCAGTGAAAATGCCGACAATTCCGGTCGGGAATTTTCAAAATTCCCCGGATTTATTTACCTTGATTAAACAGCATATTGGTAGCCTATGAACCCCAGCATTGAACTCTATACGATCAAACGAACAGACGTGCGTGTCTATATGAACCTCGGATTTGAGGGGGAGGATTTAAAATTTGATGGACATGATTTGGGAACTACTGTCGATGAAAATTGGGGGAGTTCCGAATATGAATATACAGCGACGGTTTTGGCGAAGGATCTGGGGCCTTTGTATGATTTGCATGGGATTAAACCTGGAGCGAAAGAGGCTTTACTGGAGGCATTGGCCCCCTTGTTTTCAAATAATTCAGGTTATACCCAATTCAAGGCATACTTGAAGAAGCATGGGATAGCCTTTGATACATTTACCTATTAAGATGAGTACAATCCAACGAGCAGAAAAAATAGCTGCGGAAGCGCATGCAGATACATTTGATAAATTTGGGGCACCCTATATGCATCATGTACATCGGGTTTCACTGGCGGGTTTGACGGAAGAGGAAAAGATAGTCGGCCTGTTACATGATGTTGTAGAAGATACGGAATGGACCTTTGAAGCACTCGAAAGGGAAGGGTTTTCCAAACAGGTGATCGATGCATTAAAATGCGTCACCAAAACTTCAGAGGATGAAGATTACGAGTTGTTTATTCAACGAGTTGCACGGAACCCATTAGCCATTCGGGTGAAATTAAACGATTTGGCTGATAACATGGATATCAGACGAATTCCGGAACTAGGTCCCCAGGATTTTGAGCGACTAACGAAATACCATAAGGCTTATCAGTATTTGAAATCCCTGATTTAAATGTGTGCGATTAGCGACAAGATTAAGTTTTGTACCTGCGTCAAAGGTCATTATTCCAAACTCCCACACTACTGGTTGTATTACCGGGTGGGGGAGAAGAATGAGTTGCATTGCATGGGTATGCCTAGGACCCCATTTGACTATTTTGTTTCTGATTTTAAGGCAAATGAGATCAAATTGGCTGAGCGCTTAAATGAATCCGATGCATTTGATATCCCGATCAATCCAAAGGCAGGCGACCGCATGGAAATTGTAATTAATAATTTGAAATCATATGAAGAGCGGATTGTTTATAGTTTTCGCTATAAAAAACGGCAATGGATGATTGATGAATATGATCCTTTTGAATCGTTGAATCATCGCATCAAAAAAATCGCCAAAGGACCCATTCGTTTTGAGGATTCTTCGTCAGAATAAATTACCTGTTTATCGAATAAGCAGCTGTTCGTTTTCCGCGTAAGTTTGGGTATTAAATCAAACCTCATGGACAATTATAGAAAACAAATTGATTTGCATATTGAATTGGCTAAAAAATTAATGGCACAGAAACGTACGAAAGCGGAAATATTGGCTGATTTTGTTGGAGCGGGCATTATGGATGTTAATGGCGAATTTACTGAACCCTACAAAGAGTTAAGGAAATTAAAGCGTATTAAAGTGTAATGTATCACTTTAGGCCAAATCTATATTTAGGGTTTCATGGTTGTGATGAATCCGTTCGTAACGCACTTGTAAAATTTCCAAGTAAAGTTCAAATTTCTAAAAAGCCTTATGATTGGCTTGGAAATGGTTTTTATGTTTGGGAGAATAATTATTTGCGTGCCAAACAATGGGCCGACGGAAAAGTAAGCCGAAAGGAAATATCCAAATCTTCCGTCGTTGGAGTGATTTATACCTTATCTCATTGTTTGGATTTTTCGGATAGCACCTTCATTGATACTTTAAGTAATTATTATTATTTGATGAAGCGTGATTTTGAGGAGATGGGAATTCAAATGCCCCAAAATGAGCAAGCTGATTTCGACACTCATCAAGATTTATTAGTACGTAAATTAGATTGTTCTGTTATAGAATATTATCAATACAAGCTTGAAACGCAAATTCATTTTCAGTTAGCAGGCTTCGGTTATTCAGAAATTAATTTGTTCGATTCTGTTCGTGGCATCTTTACAGAAGGGGGACCCGCTTTTCCAGGCGCAGGAATTCAGAAAAAGAACCATATTCAAGTATGTATTCGGAATCTTGATATGATTAAAGGTTTTTTTATTCCGAAAGTCTAGTTGTTTTTAGTTAAGTAAATCCCTCATAATAGAATCGGCAGCAATCGATTTTTTGAAAATATTTTATTTGTTATGATCATTCATTTTAGTCATTCGGGAGATTCCTTAGGAACAAGATTTTTGGGCAAAACTTTGCGTCTTACTTTTGAAAACTCTATTCATGAGGGAGAAAATGTTGTTTTTGATTTTTCAGATGTAAAGACTATTTCACATTCTTTCGCAGATGAGTGTTTTGGGAAGTTGTTATTACGATGGGATCTTGCAGAGCTTAAATCAAAAACAACATTTACTAACGCGAATGATCAAGTAAAAAAGATGATTGCATTTACATGGTCAGAAAGATTGTCAAAAACAGAGTTGGTTTGATTTTGATGAATATACTTATTTAGTTTCCTTGTGCCCAAAAAGGCTTTGATGTAGAACTGCACGTTAAAAAGTATACATAATCCAGACTCGATATGGTTTTTTGTTTTTAATCCTGCCCTTTGAAGGAATGATATCAATGATTTATTTTTAGTCCAGAATTTGATTTTTGTTTTAAGGCTTCATTAAATATTGCCGCTCCATAGAATTGCTTGATTTCCTTTATTTCAAGCTCATTGCCTCGTTCCATGATGCGGCGAATAACCGCATTTTTTTGCCTCTCCCAATCGATTTGACTGATATCCGTATCCCAAAAAACTGATTTTCTAATTAGGCTAAGATTGGGGGTCAAAGGTTTAAACTTTTTCTTGGCTTTTTCAATCTCATAATAGGTCTGCAAAATCGCTAAGCTCCCTTCCGCCCAACCCAGTTTTTCTTCGATTTTGAGTGCGATGGAAATAGGTAAATTTCGTTTGCCCTTCGTAATCGCATGAAGGGTTTGCGGGTGCTCTCCAATCGACAAGGCAAGAGGTCGCTGCGCGATTCCTCGCTTTTTCAATTCCCTCTCCAGAATGATGCCCGGATGAATGCCCTTAAATTTAGCTAGGTAATCGCTCATGCAACAAATGTAAGCAAATTTGTTTACATGCTTATTCGCTTCATTGATTCGAAAGGGTGATCATTTATACTTTTTTCGAATAAGCAGCTGTTCGTTTTCCGCGTAAGTTTGGGTATTAAATCAAAAGACATGGAACCTTACAGAAAACAAGTTGAGTTGCATATTGAATTAGCAAAAAAATTAATGGCCCAGAAAAGAACGAAAGCAGAGATATTGGCTGATTTTGTTGGAGCGGGCATTATGGATGTACATGGCGAGTTCACCGAGCCTTACAAGGAATTGCGGAAATTGAAGCGGACGAAGGTATAGTATTTATTAGGGTACAAAATTGAAATATTGAGATACATCATATCGAAAGAAAAACAGCCATCTGCTGCTTCGTTTTTACATACTTCTTTTCGCTTCATCGAATTAGATAGACTTATTTTATACCTTATTGGGTATAAATATTAAGTATTTATTCTTATTTATACCTTTAAAGGTATATTTTATTTAATTTTATTTTGATTATACCCAATAAGGTATAAATTTGATGACATATAATCAGGTAAGCATGGAATTAAGTGAATTTGTTCAGCAAAAGAGAAAGGCTGCACGCATGACCCAGCCTGAATTAGCGCAAAAAGCTGGCGTTGGTCTGCGCTTTATTCGGGAGATTGAGCAGGGGAAATCGTCCTTTCGGATGGATAAGGTGAATCAAGTTTTAAGTCTTTTTGGAGCTGAACTCGGTGTTGTTCCACAAGTTAAACCACAATATGATGAGGAGCGCGAACGTATTTAAGCAGGGTGTTTTCGCTGGTCGG
This sequence comes from Bacteroidota bacterium, assembly GCA_039798865.1. Taxonomy (GTDB): domain Bacteria; phylum Bacteroidota; class Bacteroidia; order Cytophagales; family Spirosomataceae; genus Aquirufa. Next base: position 1,812 of record JBDKFF010000323.1, on the reverse strand, counting down.
CTTATTCAAGATGATATAGGATATGTTTTTGAATATGACGCTACTTATCTTGCATCCGACCAAGCTAAATCCATCAGCTTAACCTTGCCCATGCATCAAGCAATGCATCGTTCTAACGTCTTATTCCCTTTTTTTGATGGTTTAATTCCAGAGGGTTGGTTATTAGCTTTTGCCCAAGAACATTGGAAATTGAATCCACGAGATCGTATGGGTTTATTGTTGGCCTGTTGTAAAGAAAATATTGGGGATATTTCCGTTGAAGAAATAAAAGATACAGAAAATGCATAATCGTTGTTTAGCATGCTATGGTTTATTGGATCAAGAAGAAAAGGATTATCATTTGAAATGTAGTCGGCGATTTTTCTCTCAAGATACCGCTCCCCTTTGGTCATTTGATCAACAGGATTTTCGGGATTTTGCTAGTGAACATGTGGAGCGAAAATGGGCAATACCTGGTGTGCAACCTAAATTGTCAATTCATTGGAGTAAGCAAAACAGGGCCAATCCTCGCATTACATTAGTTGGGATGCTGGGAAATTATATTCTAAAACTGCCAACAGAAGCCTATCCATCTTTGCCTGAAGTGGAGGATTTGACCATGCACTTGGCAAGTTTAGCTCGAATTGATGTAGTTCCCCACACGTTAATTCGTTTAAATTCGAGCGATTTGGCCTATTTGACCAAACGAATTGATCGGGAAGGGAAAAAGAAATTGGCGATGGAAGATATGTGCCAATTGTCTGGTCGGTTAACAGAGGATAAATACAAAGGCTCAGTCGAACAAATTGCCAAAACAATTCTTCGGTATTCAGCTAACCCCATGTTGGACATTTATAATTTTTCAGAGCAGGTGGTTTTTGCCTATTTGACGGGAAATGCGGATATGCATTTAAAGAATTATTCATTAATAGAATATCCGGATCGAGGGTATGTGCTTTCACCTGCCTATGATTTAGTAGCGACGATTTTAGTTAACCCAAAAGATACGGAGGAATTAGCTTTGCCTTTGAATGGCAAAAAGAAACGGATCAAAAGAACTGATTTTGTTCACCTGTTTGAGACGTTTGGGTTAAGCGCGAAACAACAGGAAAATATATTTAAGAAATTTGTCGCTGTTCAAGCGGCTTGGTCAACGTGTATTGCGGATAGTTTTCTTTCTGCAAAAATGAAAGTCAGTTTTCAAGAATTAATTGACGCCCGTATGCGTATTCTTTTCCCGTGAAATTGGAAATTCTCACTGCATCCACCCCTCCATCACCTCCGCCGTTTTCTCCCACCCTTCATCCAACATCAAATCATGCGATCCGCCTGCAATGATTTCAATCGGAGCCTGGTAATGTTGGGCGGTTTGTTGGAATTCATCCACGCTAATGAGCCCGTCGGCGGAACCACCGATGACCAATACCGGGCAATCAATGCGATGCCTCACCGGGATAAATAGCCCCAAATACGCCCAAAAGGATTCGGCGCAGAGTTTGGGTTTATAGACTTCAAACAAGGGGTTGTCGTTGAAAAAGAGTTTGGCATATTTCTGAAAGGCCTTCAGCAGATTGCCTTGTAGCAAATAAGGAATCGCGCCCGGATAGTGGAAAAGCGTTCGTAAACTCGGGAACAACACCCCGCTCGGAGGAACGGAGGCAAGCAAGATGGCCTTTTTGGCCTTACCCGTCTTCAAATAGCGTTGCACAATTATCCCACCCATGGAATGTCCGATCAAAATAGGAGGGGTGTCGAGTTTGTCCACGAATGCGCCCAAGGCTTTAACATAATCGTTAACACTATAAGATATTGCTTTCGAACTCCCCATCTCCT
>JBDKFF010000322.1:0-2893 GCA_039798865.1 Bacteroidota bacterium | reverse complement strand
TAAATTGATGGGTAAATCTTACCGCCAGCTCGTTCCGAATCATTATGTGGTGGGCCAATTCTTAAGTCAATCGATGACAAATGATTTCGGTCAAGACTTCATACCTCGATTATGGCAATCTACCCTTGACCATCCTACCCTGTTTGGTTTATCCCGACAATTTAAAAAGGTGGCCGGAAAGTCCATTGATCAATATGCGGCCGAAAAACTTGGCGTATTTTCTCAAGATCTGGGTACAAAAACAAAATGGAAAAAAGGCTTTACACAATATTTATACCCCAATGTATTGCCTGACGGTCGGATAATTGCCGTCAAAAGCGGTTTTTCGGATATCAAGCAATTGGTTGAAATCAAGGGTAAATCGGAACGTCGTTTAACCTATTTAGGCCCTTGGTTGGATCCTTCCATGTTAAGCAGTTCCTCGGAAATCAGTATATGGGCTGAAATGGTTTATCATCCGCGCTGGGGGCAAGAACAACGTTCTCGCTTGGTATTTTTTTCTCACCGTACCGGTCAGAAAAAATATTGGAATCAAGGCTCAAGGTGGATTAATCCAAGTATTTCATCGGATTCCAAAATAGTCTCGCTCATTCAGTTACTTGAGAATGGGGGGTCGAAGCTTCTTGTTTACGAATTGGCCTCGAAACGATTAATTGCAGAACGCCTTGCCAAACCGGGTGAACAATTTTTACATCCACGTTTGGGAACGAATCATGATCTTGTTTTTATCAGTAAAATCAATTCGAACAAAACGCTAATTCGTTGGGATTATGAGGGTAATATCGATTCTTTTGTTTATTCCATGGGTGACCATAACATTGCGCATCCTTTTTTGTCTGGAGATTGGATATATATGAATTACCCAGATCAAGAGGTGGATCAAATTGCCCGTTTGAATTTAACTGATAAACGATTCGAGGTAGTAAGTAAAGAAACCTGGGGTGCCTATTTCGCATTTCCGCTTGGAGATTCATTGTTATATTCAGCCTACAGCCCTAAGGGACATTATTTAGTTAAACAAGCGATTACTCCTCAATCATTGCCTTTAGTCTCTTCTCAAGCTGATAATTCGACACTTATCAAGGGGACGGATTATCCAATGAAACGAGTATCCAAATGGAATGTTTTTCAGCCATTTACTTGGGGTCCTTTGGTTTCTTCTTCCGGTAATCAATTGGAAGTCAGCGTTATATCAAGGGATGTTTTGAATTCGCTTCAGGTATCTACTGGTTTTCAATACGGTATGAATGAGCGAAATTTGACAAAATTTGCGCGTCTCTCCTACCAAGCCTGGTTTCCTATTTTCGACTTTAATTTTCAGTCGGCCGATCGAAAAACGCAATTGTACATTGATAATAAAGGACCTCTGGACAGTTTACGGACCGATGAATGGAAGCAAACAACTTGGGATATTGGATATCGCATACCGCTCAATTTGACACATGGTGCTTATCAAGAGAATTTGCAATTTGGGTCTAATGTAGGTTTTTTGCAGGTTCAGGGCTATGATTTGAGAAAACGTTATTATTCGGAACCTTTTAATGGCACCTATCAATTTTTAAAACATCAATTCGTCTACAGTAAGTTACTTGCTCGAAGTCTTTGGGATGTTCAAAGTAGAAAGGGATTTGTTCTAAGGGCTAATTGGAGTGGAACGGTATTTAATCAGAATTTGAACGGTGAATTATGGAATGTACAAGCTCAAGTGTATTTGCCAGGTTTATTTAAACATGATGGTTTAGCGTTTAGGTATGCTTACCAACAAGAATCTTCTGGAAATTATCGTTTTGCTAGTTCTGTATTCTTTCCAAGAGGTTATTTATATACTTCCTTTAATCGGCTTTCGACGATGGGAGTCGATTATCGTTTTCCGATATCAAATACCAACATTAATTTAGGCCGTCTGATTTATGTGACTCGATTGAAGGGGAATTTATTTGGAGATTTGGGAATGGGGCACGATAATTCAGCGCCAAAAACGCAATCTTTTCATTCATTCGGTGTAGATTTGTCGGCACAGTTTCATGCCTTGCGTTTTTCGGAAGAGTTTGAAATGGGTGTCCGAGCGATGTATTTGTCGGCAAGTAAATCGTGGGTATTTGTGCCATTAGTAATAGATATCGGATTTTGATTAAGCAGTTTATTCTATTTTTTATTTGTTTGTTCGTCCTTTTTTCCTGTGATCAAACGCAGGATACCAAGGGTGAGACCATTCCAGCCCTGCAAGAATTTTCAAATGTTCAGAATCCAGCGGTTACTGTATCCTATTTGACCAAACTTCTGGAAAATCAAGATGGGGCTAATCTCTATTTCTTGCGCTCTAGGGCTTATTTTGATTTGAGAGCTTATCAAAAAGCGGAAGAGGACATTGAGAAGGCTTTGAATAAAGTACCTGGAGATATCGATTTTCTTTTATTGTCAGCAAAAATTAAGAGTAAATTAGGCTTGTTGGATGAGGCGATAGAGGATGCCAAATTGGTTGAATCAAGTGGTTTAGCCTCGGCAAATCTTTATCTTTTGTTAGCTGAGCTACACATTAAATTGCATGAGAAAAGGGTTGCCATATCTTATATCAACAAGACACAAAAGGCTGGAATTCCGCTAGCAGAAAAAGTATATTTCCAGTTTTTAGCAAGACAAGCTCGCTCTGATAGTGTTGGCGCTTTAGAATCGATTGCATGGAAGAGTATTGGGCATCCGGATTTGGCGCATGCCTATTTTGGTTTTCAGATTGGTCGTTTAGGCAATATTCAATATCAAAAATATATACTCGGCGAACTAAAAAAGTATCCATTAGATCCATTTTTAATGATGTCATGGGGGGATTTTTTGGTTCATGTTAGTCAATTTGGCCAAGCTGAAAAAGTATATAATCAGGTATTGCTTTGGCTTC
>JBDKFF010000321.1:0-3989 GCA_039798865.1 Bacteroidota bacterium | reverse complement strand
GTACATTAGCGGATTTCTATAACTCATTCGAGTCTAAAGATTTACGTAATGCAATGTGGATCAAAGGTCAGCAATATGCTGCTTCAGGTGCTGCATTAACAGATGCTAAAGGTGCTCCATTAGCGTTTATCGCTGACTTCAACAAGGATCAAATGACGGATGCAGATCCAGAATTCCAAGTTGCGGGTATCCGTTCTCAAAAATATGAGATTCAAAAGAACAACCCGAACGGGGATCAATCAAACGACTACGTAGTATTCCGTTTGGCTGATGCGATCATGATGCGTGCTGAAGCTGCTTTCCGTTTAGGAAAAACGGCTGAAGCTTTAGCTGACGTGAACACAATCCGTAAGCGTTCTGGTGTAGATCCATTGACTTCGTTAACTGCAGCTGATATCTTAGCTGAGCGTGGTCGTGAGTTTGCATGGGAAGGATGGAGACGTAACGATATGATTCGTTTCGGTACATTCTCTTTAGAGCGTAAGTTCATGAAGAATTTGAACAAGACTCGTGAGTTGTTCCCAATTCCACAACCACGTATCGATGCGAACCCATTGTTGAAACAAAACCCTGGGTATTAATTCGTACTTAATTTAGTAAAAAGGCAGAGCCATTGGTTCTGCCTTTTTATTTTATATCTAAGGCCTTTTTTATATTTTTGCAGTCCATTTTTAATCGTTCCATGAAGCATTTTGTACTCCTTTGTAGCGTTGCTTTTTTAGCCTTCGCTTGCTCAACCAAAGAAGATACCCTCTTCGAAGAATTACCTGCATCTGAAACCGGTATCGACTTCGTCAACCGTAGTTTGGAGAAGAAAGAATTCAACATCTTCAATTACCGAAATTTCTATAACGGAGGAGGAGTTGCCATAGGAGATGTTAACAACGATGGATTATCCGATTTATTCGTTACCTCAAATTTCGAGGACAACAAACTCTACCTCAATAAAGGGGGAATGCACTTCGAGGATATTACCAAACAAGCGGGTATTGTGGGTAAAAAATTCTGGTCGACCGGCGTAACTTTCGCCGATGTGAACGGTGACGGTCTCATGGATATCTACGTGTGTAACTCAGGTTCACGTGACGCACGTGGTAATCAATTATACATCAATCAAGGAATCAAAGGTGGCATTCCACAATACAAAGAAATGGCCAAAGAAGCTGGCCTTGAAGACGGCGGTCTTTCGACACACGCTGCCTTCTTTGATTACGATCGTGATGGGGATCTAGATATGTATCTGTTGAACAACAGTTTCACACCCATCGACAAGTTAGGATATACCAACCTGCGCGATATGCGTGATAAATTAGGCGGCGACAAATTGTTCCGCAATGACAGTCCAGACGGCAAGAGCATCAAGTTTACGGATGTTTCCGAAAAAGCAGGCATCTATGGCAGCTTAATCGGTTTTGGTTTAGGAATTACAATCGGGGACGTGAATAACGACAACTGGCCCGATATCTATATATCAAACGATTTCTACGAACGTGATTATTTGTACATCAATCAACACGATGGAACTTTTAAAGAGGATCTAGAAAATCAAATGCCGCATATCTCCTTGAGTTCCATGGGAGCCGATATCGCGGATATCAACGACGACGGGAACCTCGATATCTTTGTCACGGACATGCTTCCTGGCGATGATCGTCGTTTGAAAACGACATCCATCTTTGAGGGATATAACCTGGTTGAACTTAAGTTGAAACGTGGCTTTTGGCATCAATACATGCGTAATAACCTCCAGTTAAATAACGGAGACGGAACTTTCAGTGAAGTTGGCCAATTAGCAGGCGTGCATGCGACCGATTGGTCTTGGGGTGCATTGATCTTCGATATGGACAACGATGGTCAAAAGGATATTTTCGTGGCGAATGGAATTGCCAAAGATTTGACCGATCAGGACTTCGTGGATTTCTTAGGTGATCGCAATACGATGCAACAGATGTTGAACGGGAAGAAGTTCGACTACAAGGAATTTACCGACAAAATTTCATCCGTACCCATTCCGAACTACGCCTTTAAAAACGAAGGAAGCCTAAAATTCTCAAACCAAGCAAAATCTTGGGGATTGGAAGGACCTGGATTTTCGAATGGTTCTGCCTACGGTGATTTGGATAACGACGGTGATTTGGATTTAGTGGTGAATAACGTGAACGCCCCTTTGTCTGTATTTAAAAATAAGACGAACGAAAAATTAAAGAATCATTATTTAACCATTCATCTAAAGGGAACTGGCCGTAATTTGAATGGAATTGGTGCGAAGGTTACTTTATACCAACAGGGTAACATCAAGGTGCTCCAACAAATGCCTAACCGTGGTTTTCAGTCCTCGAGTGATCATCAAATGTTATTTGGTTTAGGTCAAAATGGGAAAATCGATTCACTTCAGATCATTTGGCCGGACGACAAGATGCAAGTTTTAAAGTCGGTGAAAGCAGATCAAGTCTTAACACTCGATTACCAAAAGGCTTCCCAACAGTTCAACTATTCACCCTTTGTAGCCAAGCAATATTTCGCAGATGTTACATCGACAAAATTAAATTATACCCATCAAGAAAGCCTCTTCAACGACTGGGACCGTGATGTTTTATTGAAGCAGAAATTCTCCACCCAAGGGCCAGCCATGGCCGTGGGAGACGTGAATGGCGATGGCTTGGATGACTTATATATGGGAGGAGCTGCTGGCCAAAAGAAACAATTGTTTATTCAGCAAGCGAATGGGCAGTTTAAGGAGAGTGCGCAGGCCGACTTCAATTTAGACCAAACCACGGAGAATACGGATGCCTTATTCTTTGACGCGGATGGCGACAAGGATCTCGACCTATTTGTGGTGACGGGAAGTAATGAGTTTGAGGTGAATGCGCCTGAGTTACATGATTTATTGTATTTGAATGATGGTAAAGGGAATTTCAAGCGTGATTTACGCTTCCCAACTATCTTTGAAAATGGATCATGCGCGACAGCAGCCGATATGGATCACGATGGTGACCTCGATTTATTCGTGGGTTCTCGAATGATTTCAAGCAAATATGGATTTAGCCCAAGCAGTAATTTGTATATCAATGACGGTACTGGCGGCTTTAAGAATTATTCGAAACGTTTCATGCCGGAAATTACCGAGTTAGGCATGGTGACAGATGCGGAATGGGCCGATGTGAACAAAGATGGTTATGCGGATTTGGTCGTTGCTCAGGATTGGGGTGGAATTCTTGTGTTTAAAAACGAACGCGGACGTAAACTCGTGAAGCAAGAAATGGTACCAGGCTCTGAAGGGCTTTGGGGATGTTTAAAACCTGCGGATATCGATGGCGATGGCGACATGGATTTCATTGCAGGGAACTTTGGCCTGAATTCAAAAATCAAGGCTTCAGCTGAATTCCCAGCTACACTATCAGTCAATGACTTTGATAAAAATGGTACCGTGGAACAGATTATCTCGTGCGTAACCGAAGATGGCAATACCTACCCGATGGTATTGAAAGGGGAATTGCAGCGGGCGACACCAGCCATCAAGCAGAAGTTCATCAAGTACAAAGATTATGCGAACAAGACGGTAGAGGAATTGTATTCCGATGATCAACGTGAGGGGATGGTTCTTCGCCAAATCACAACAACCGAATCGGCCTTCCTAATCAATGATGGTAAAGGTAATTTTAGTCTTCAGGCATTGCCTTACGAAGCACAATTTTCTCCGATTCGGGGAATTGAGGTGTCTGATTTTGATCACGATGGAAAGGTAGATATCCTCTTAGCCGGAAACTTCTTCGATTCATTGCCTGAATGGGGTCGTTTCGACGCCATGTATGGTTTGATGCTGAAGGGACTAGGGAAAGGGAAATTCGTCGCGCAACGATCAAAAGAAACCGGCTTCCAGACGCGTGGTCAGGTTCGCAAGATGTCTATCGCGAAATCAAAAGGAGGGAATTTTGTTATCCTCGCTAAAAACAATGACAAAGCACAAGTGTTTCAAGTAAAATAATAAG
>JBDKFF010000320.1:0-3368 GCA_039798865.1 Bacteroidota bacterium | reverse complement strand
CTTCGGCTGTACCTTGTCCCAAATCTGTAATCCGACAATCAAGACAAGACAAAAAATCACCTCATTAAAATGCATCCCCAAGGGTGCATCTGACTGCCAATGAAATAAACGCGTGAAATATATTTTTATTTGCGAAAAGTATGGAATCCGAAAAAAGACCCAAGCCAAACTAACCAATACAAACGTCCAGATTTGCAATAAGCGTAAATAAACACCACTAGCCTTTTCGGGGGAAAGAGCTGGAAGATAGCGGCTGATCGTTAACCCGAGCAATTGGAATATCCCATGCAAGGCTCCCCAGATCACAAAATTCCAACTTGCACCATGCCAAAATCCGGAAATGACAAACACGATCATGATGTTCAAATACCAACGCGGTACCGACACCCGATTTCCTCCTAACGAAAAGTATACATAATCCTTAAACCATGTCGATAGGGATATATGCCACCGACGCCAAAAATCCGGGATGGATTTCGCCATGTAAGGTGCATTAAAATTGGTCATCAAATCAAAACCCATCACCTTCGCTGCGCCAATCGCCATATCCGAATATCCCGAAAAATCACAGTAAATCTGAAAGGAATAAAACACCGATGCCAAAATCAAATTGGGACCCGATTGAATCGCAAGACTGCCATAAACGGAATCGACCAAAATCGCTAAGCGATCAGCAATCACGACCTTTTTAAATAAACCCTGCAGCATTTGAAATAAACCAGCTTGAACGCGCGCAGTATCCCAAAAATGCTCTCGATAAAATTGATGAATCAAGTTTTGAGGACGCTCAATCGGCCCCGCAACAAGCTGAGGATAAAACATCACATACAGGCAATAAATCCCAAAATTACGCTCCGCTTTTTGATGCCCCCGATAGACCTCAATCGTATAACTCATCGCCTGAAAGGTGTGAAACGAAAGACCGATGGGAAGTAAAATGGATAAAGTGGGGAAGTGCCAAGAATAGCCAAATAGATTAGCCACAGCAGTCAAATTCCCCGTAAAGAATCCGAAATATTTAAAAAAGGCTAAAACGCCAATATTTGCGAGAAGGCTTGCCGCCAAAAAAAGCTTTTTTGACCTGCCTTCAAATTTCTCCAAATAAATTCCTGCGTAATAATCGACGATTATCGTAAAGCCCAAAATACCCAGATAAACAGGCTGAAAGGCCATGTAGAAATAGCACGAGGCCGCCAACAAAAGTATCCAACGAAAACGGTGAGCCAATAAAAAATAGGCGGAGGTAACAATTCCAAAAAACACCAAAAATTGCAAGGAATTGAATACCATCGGCTATTCGTTTACGACTTGAATTTGCGCATATAAATGAACATCGTCCATCACCAACTCGGATTTTTCACCTGATAAACTTGGCTCAATCGAAATTCGCAAGGCTTGAACCTCCTGCTGGATATAAGCACCAAACACCTGAATACTTTCCATCCAAGCCGCAGGACCTTGTTCCACCACGATTGCAATCTTATCGACCACATCAAATCCCGAATCCTTACGCAGATTTTGAATCCGATTCACAAACTCACGTGCCATTCCTTCTTGGATTAATTCTGGCGTTAAGGTATTATCCAAGGCAATTGTCAATCCTGCTTCTGAGGCAGTCAAATATCCTGGCATGTCCTCGGTAACAATCTCAATATCGCCTAAAGCAATCTCAAAACCCTGTAAACTTGCCGAACCTGCCGATTCAATTTGAGCTAAATCCGTCGACTGCATGTTCGTAATTACCTCGGCCACAGCCTTCATGTCTTTTCCAAATTTCGGACCTAATGCCTTGAAGTTCGGTTTTACTTTTTTGCTCAATACGCCAGATGCATCATCTAAGTAATTGACCAATTTCACATTGACCTCCGACTTAATCAAATCCTCCACCTTACGAATCTGCTCACGCACCGACTCCTGCAATACGGGAACTAATACCTGAGCCAATGGCTGACGTACTTTTAGTTTATGCACCTTACGAATCGAGTGAACTAAAGAACAAATGCGTTGTGCCATGTCCATCGAACCCTCCAAATCCTCATTTCGCCATGCCGCATTAACCTTCACAAAATCCGTCAAATGCACCGATTCCGCTCCCGTCAAATTCTTGTATAACCAGTCGCCATAGAACGGCGCGATCGGCGACATCAATTGAGCAACCGTCGTTAAGCAAGTGTGTAATGTTTGATAAGCTGCTGCTTTATCCGGCGAAATGCCCTGATTTGTATCCTCCGGATTCCAGAAACGTCGGCGTGACAAACGAACATACCAGTTGGACAAATGATCACAAACAAAATCCTGCACCGCACGTCCCGCCTTCGTTGGTTCATATTGGCCATAAGCCTCATCGACCTCCGCCACAAGACTCGTTAATTTGGATAAGATCCAACGGTCTAATTCAGTTAAATGAGCTGAATTTACGCCATTAGCCGGCGTGAAGCCATCCAAATTCGCATAAAGTGCAAAGAAATTATAGGTATTGGTCAAGGTACCAAAGAACTTATTACGCACCTCGGTAATTCCCGCCAAATCAAATTTCAAGTTATCCCAAGGTTGGGCATTCGTAATCATGTACCAGCGTGTCGGATCAGCACCGTATTTCGACAACGTATCAAATGGATCGATGGCATTGCCCAAACGCTTGGACATCTTGTTTCCATTCTTATCCAATACGAGACCCGTCGACACGACATTTTTAAACGCCACCGAATCTTCCACCATGGCCGAAATCGCATGAAGTGTAAAGAACCAACCACGCGTTTGGTCAACCCCTTCCGAAATAAAATCCGCCGGATAGGATTGCTTAAAGATATCTTGATTCTCAAAGGGATAATGCCATTGCGCAAAGGGCATCGCACCCGAATCAAACCACACGTCGATCAAATCCGACTCACGTGCCATCACGATTCCAGAAGCACTCAGCACAAAAATATTGTCTACATACGGACGATGTAAATCAGCCTCTCCGGCTTTCACGGCAGCAATAAACGCCTCATTACCCTTCTGTTGTTCACCTGTTAATTTCCCGGATACGATCGCATTTTGCAGCGCCTTCACCAAATCCTCCACAGATCCGAAACACAATTCTTCCGAACCATCTTCCGTCCGCCATATCGGTAATGGTGTCCCCCAATACCGAGAACGAGACAAGTTCCAATCCACCAGATTCTCCAACCAGTTTCCAAAACGTCCAGTTCCGGTCGACTCTGGTTTCCAGTTGATCGTATTGTTTAAAGCTATCAATTTATCCTTAACAGCCGTTGTCTTGATAAACCAAGAATCCAATGGATAGTATAAAACGGGTTTATCCGTACGCCAGCAATGTGGGTAAGGGTGATCAAATTTCTGAACATTGAAGGCCTTGTTTTCGG
>JBDKFF010000319.1:0-2974 GCA_039798865.1 Bacteroidota bacterium | reverse complement strand
TCATGCCGCAAGAGTATGGAGCCTGCGCAAACAAAACATGATACAACCATTGATGTACAATACTTGTATCATGTTTTTTATTCTTCCTGGCTGGAATATCGGATGAAACTGTCGCGCATTTCGGTCAGAAATGGGGCGGCTCCCTTCTTTCTGTTTTTGGCTGCGTAGAGACTGGATCGGAAATTGCCGATGTCGAAATTGAATTCGGCTGACAGGAATTTGGCTACTTCGCTCTGATTGAGAAGGCGGGAATCCTTGAAACGGAGCCCCTTTGTCAGGTGGATAGCGCTGGCGAGTTCAACCAGGCAGACGGCTTCGAGATTCCAGACCACCGTACCGCTTTCGCCGTCCCCCTCGAATTGGTCTTTTTTGCCCGTCATGATATGCACAATACCCTTTTTTACCTTTTTTTTCAGCTCTGGGACTGATGCTGCATAATTGCCGGAGCATGCGAAATGGGTGTCAAGTCGGTCCAAATAATGTTTTACCAGGGTAATCAGCTGTTTGACAAACAATCTTTGAAGGCTGAAGTAAACCTGTATTAATTCTTTGATTTCATCATTATTCAGGTAGTTTTGGGTAGCTTTGTCGAATTCGACCCTTGCCCACATCAGTTGTGGTGATTTTTCACTTAATTCCCAGTTCTGGAAGTGTTTTAATTGATGGATGATGTTATAAAGATGATTTTGACTGTTTTGATAATCCCGTATGTCGGGTGCAGTCATTTCCTCCAGTTTTTTTTCCCATTCCCGGTAGATGCCACCCAGAAATGTCCGGTACTCATCGAGGCTGGTAAAACCGTTAAACAAGAAGCTGGAGTTGCCAAACAGGTCATTTTTGAAGCCTTTGTTTTTCAGGGAACGCTGGCGGTGAGAAATTTTAGCCTGTTTAAGTTCATTAAGTGTTGGTTCAATGTCTATTTTCATAAGTCATTAAGTGATGAATAATGATCTTATGAAAGCAACCTTTATTCCAAAAATTCGGCAGAACCGGGAGCATGAAAAATCAATCAAAAATGGCGGTTTTTACCCAAATCATTGGGTGGCAAGTGGCAGGGATATATATATATATCCCTGCCACTTGCCAACCCATGAATATATGATTTTCGCGCTTGCCAAATTGCCATTTTTTGAATCGGGAAAGTCGTTATCTTTGCCTTACCAATCGGGTTCACAATAGGTCATTTTTGCCACCCTGCTGACCATTGCGACTTGTGGGGTTCCCGGGGTTTTGACAGTATATTAACTTGCTGATTATCAGTGCATTATGCGGAAGGTTCGTGATTCTCCTCCTCCGCTGACAGATTGTCCAGAAATGTCTTAAAGCGTGTAAATCAATGATTTACGCGCTTTTTTTATTGTTTTTCAGTCCTGTTTTGTCCGGGAATTTCCATCAAGTGGGTTGTTAACTGGGTTGCAATTCTGTTTTGCCAAAAAAATGCAACCCACTTGCCATACGAATTAGGACATAATAGGACTGATAATCAATAGGTTAAGTGTTGTTTTTCTGCATTGCATCGTTGTAATTTTGCACCAAGAAGTGGGGGGCTCAATTTCAAAATTTGATGCCTTATGTCATCCAGAAAAACAACCTTTTCTCTCGTCTTTTTCCTTAGCAAGTCGAGACCAAAGAAGAACGGCGAGTGCCCGCTTCTTCTCAAGATCAACATTCAGGGCCGCAGACTGACCCTGCAGCTTCACCGATCTGTTCACCCCAGCCTCTGGAGTACAGCAAAGGGCCGATCCACCGCCAAAACTGTCGAGGGCCGGGTGCTGAACGAGTACATCGATGCTATCCTCGTCAAAGCCAGGCAGAAGTTCAATGAACTCACCAGTACACAAGAAGTGGTAACACCCGAGATGCTGCGCGACGCTCTCATGGGTGTGAACACAGCAAAGCCCAATATGCTCGTGGCTTTGTGGGAGGAACACCTGGAGGATATGACCAAGCTGATCGGCCGAGAAACAACAAAAGCTACCTGCCAAAAGCATGGAGCCGGACTTAAACACCTCAAGGCTTTTATCCGTCTGAAATTCAGGACAGAAGATGTTTCGGTCAAATCCGTGGATAATTACTTTGTGTCCAGCTTCGCAACCTATCTGAAAACTGACTGTGCTTGCTCCCACAACACCACGATCAAGTTCATGCAGCTCTTCAAGAAGATCATCAATATCTGCCTCCGGAACCGCTGGATACAGAGTGATCCCTTCACGGGGCTGAATCTCAAACTGAAGATTGTTGACAGACAATACCTCAATGAGACCGAGTTGGACAGACTCATCAACTATCAGTCACCAGTGGATTACATGAATCGTATCCGCGACTTCTTCGTCTTTTCCTGCTTCACCGGACTGGCCTACATTGACATAAAGAATCTGCGCCGCCGGGAAATCGAGTGCGTAGATTCTTCCTACTGGATACGTACCAAACGCCAGAAAACAGGGGTAAAGACCAATGTTCCACTGCTTGAGATACCATATAATATATTGAACAAGTACAGCGACCTCAATCGTCTTCGAGACGATGATCCCGTTCTCCCTATTCCTTCCAATCAGCGTATGAACGCCTGCCTGAAGGAACTGGCTGTCTGCTGCGGTATCAACAAGGAGCTTACTTTCCACATCGCCCGACACACTTTTGCCACCACTGTGACCATGACTAACGGTGTGCCTATTGAGAGCGTCAGCAAGATGCTTGGCCACACCAACATCAAGAGTACACAGCACTATGCAAAGATTGTGGACAAAAAGGTGGGTGACGACATGGCTGCATTAGCCCGGAAACTCAACCTGAAGCTGGTGACAACCACCAGCTAGCGGATATCGGGCCCCGAGATCATATCAAGGGGCCCACTTTTCGCAAATTTTCTCTCTTATTCACTCTATGGATCAAATTTTCACCATACGCACCTACGGTTTCGGAGAGCTGGCCCAGATGTATTTTCCGGCAGTTTCTCCCAAAACAGCCAGTACGA
>JBDKFF010000318.1:0-5206 GCA_039798865.1 Bacteroidota bacterium | reverse complement strand
ATAATATTGAAAAAATCTTAATCCCTAATACTGTCCCGGGCGAAACCTATACGCTTACCATAACACACAAAGGGGTATTAAAGAACGGCCAGCAGGATTTTTCACTTATTGTGTCGGGGCTCGGTGGCAAAAGCTATTGCACAATAAATTCCACGACACCCAAATCCCTTATTTCTAAATTTGTTAGTGACCTCAAGCCAATTACCAATACTTTAGACAGCACAGGTATCGGAATGCCGATCGAGCTAGGCGAAACAAAAACCGCTAGTCTTCAATTTAGTAATACGATCGCGAAGAATGTTCGCGCCCTAGTTGATTGGAATCAAGATGGGGATTTCGATGACACAGATGAACTTATCAGCGCCACGAATGACATTCGCTCAAGCGAGTTGGCCCTATCCATAAAAACATCGAAGACCAGTCAAATAGGGCAACGATATAAGTTGAGAATAATCTCATCGCTGGATGGAATTTCGGGAAATTGTAATAGCATTACCAACGGCCAGGTTTTTGAGAGTACCCTTCAAATTACCCAGGCCTCCAACGACCTCGCCGCAATAGGCCTAAGCAGCAGCTCAGGTAGTTTTTGCCAAACAAATGGTAAAATTGGCGTGATTGCCCGCTTAAAAAACACGGGGTCTAAGGCACAAATCAATATTCCCATTGAGGTTTCTATTAGCTCCACTGGGCAATTATTAGGTACTTTGAAAGGTACACTTTCTCAAATTAATCCTGGCCAAGAAAAAGAATTAGCCCTACAAGGTGATGGAAATCTAGAGGCAGGTAAGAGCTACACGTTTGAGCTAATAAATTTACTGGGGACAGACCAAAATGTTCAAAATAATTCGATTCAGCTGCTGGAAACGATAGAAAAACCTCAATCTCCGATCGCCCAAGGGACGCAATGTACCCCAGGAACCTTAGTCAATTTAACCGCTTCGAGTGAGGGGGCCTTATGGTATTCCAACAATACATTGGCGGGCGCAGGGGCCAAAATCAGCCTGCCCGCATCAGCTACGTATACGGTGGCGCAGGCCGACTTCTCCGGCAGCCTTCAACCGAGTACCAAGGCGGCCTATGGCTCGGGGAGCTACTTTAATAATTTTGGACCTGAACCCATCATTGAGGTAAAAAGCCCCATCGTATTAGAAAGTGCCAGAGTCTATGTGGGCACATCAGGAACGATCACCTTCAGTGTTTATAATAATAGCACAGGGGAATTAATTGCATCAGCATCCAAAGAAGTGGAGGCTACTCGTACACAAAGTAATTTGACTCGCGTAGGAGGACAATTAATCGATGATAAAAATGACCCAGGACAAGTCATCTACTTAAACTTAGCTTTCCCCAAAGCAGGCACTTACCTGTTATCGCAAGCTTGTTCCAATGGCGCAAGTATTTTTCGCAGCAATCGCAGTTTGGCAGATACGGTGAACGCGCCGACCAACATAGGTTACCCCTATACGATTCCTAACATCTTATCCATCACAGGAGCCAAATTTAATGGTGCACCAATCACTTCGGGCTATTATTATTTCTATGACATGAAATTCAAATCCATTGGATGCCCGAGCCCAAGAGCGGCGATATCAGTGAGTTCTACTCCAAGCCCAAGCGTTAGCATTTCCCCTGCAGGTAGTTTAACCATTTGTTCAAGCGAGGAAAAATCGATCGTTGCCAGCGTAAGTTCCAATGCAAGTATCCAATGGCTATTAAACGGAGCAGCCATCAATGGGGCCACACAACCCAATTTTACAGCAAACAAAGCGGGATTGTATCAAGCACAAGTTACGAACGGAAATTGCAGCAGCTTAAGTGCAAGCTTGAACATCAAATATTCCAATCCCCTACCTCCGTTAATCTCCTACTTGAATGGGGTGTTAACGAGTTCTCCTGGGGAAAAATTACAGTGGTACCTTAATGGAAATCTCATTCCCGGGGCTAATTCGATTAATTACATGCCAACCGAATCCGGTAATTATTCCATCAAACTAACTGACGTAAATGGATGCCCCGTAACTTCCGATAATTACCGAGTAAGTATTTTAGCAAAGGAGGAGAGAAACCCTTATTCACGCATTACGGCCTTTCCAAACCCAACTCAAAAGGAAATAATTTTAGGCCTCCCTGATGAAATACTCAACAAGAGTCTACTAAAAGTACAGATTTGGAACATGCAAGGTCAATTAATTCGCGAGGAAAGGTATGCTCCCAAAGATCGAAAAATCAGTCTAGATCTTAGTCAGATTCCAAATGGAACCTACCTCATTCAGCTTCCCGAAATTCCCGAAGCAAAAGGGATAAAGTTTGTTAAATTTTAACCAGGTATCGACCGTTTGTGTTAGCGGCCAACATCCCTTCGAGCGTTGATGGAACCTCCGCCAAGGAAATTTCATGAACGAAATCCGGAAGGTTTAAAGACCATTCATTCGCAATTTTATCCCAGAGAGACTTCTTATAAGCCAATGGAGAATCTGCTGAATAAATACCCAACATTCGAACACCACGCAGAATAAATGGATAGACCTGTAAGGGCAATTCAACACCCGCAGCCATCCCACAAACAGCGACTGCCCCCGCAAACTTCAAGCGTTTCACCACTTGAACCAAATAATCCCCACCCAAGGTATCAATGGCCCCGGCAAAATCCATGGAATATAAGGCACGCGGAGGTTCTTCAGCGAATTGTTGGCGCGAAATAACGCGTGATGCACCAGCGGCGATTAACCGAGATTCTAGTTCAGGTTTCCCACTTAATGCGACGACAGAATAACCTAAATGGTTTAGTAGCTTAATGCTCATCATTCCCACGCCACCCGTAGCGCCAGTGACAAGAATCTCGCCTCGGTCTGGGGTAATTTGATTGGAAATTAATGCATCTACTGCCATCGCCGCGGTTAAGCCCGCCGTCCCCCATTGCATCGCTACATTTGAATTGAGACCCGCAGGAAGTTCAATGACCCACTCGGCTGGCACGCGAATTAATTCCGATAAGCCACCATGCGTATTCATACCTAAATCAAAACCCGTAACTAAAACGCGTGTGCCTTTGGCAAAATGCCCGGAAAGATCTTCTTCTACAATTCCCGCGGCATCGATACCCGGAATATGAGGGAAATTACGTGTAATCCCCTTGTGGCCACTGGCCGATAAAGCATCCTTATAATTCAACGAGGAATATTCGACACGAATTAATACCGGATGCGCAGGCAAAAAAGAAATATCCAGTGATTGGACTTGAGTATGCGCTTTACCGTCGGGATTAATTTCCGTTAACAGGGCACGAAAAGAAGACATAGCATTAAGGTTTGCCCCAGAAGAAAATCATCCGAGGGGAAGTTTGCGCATCAAACTTAGCTAAAGTATAATCTCCGACCAAATTCATGAAATGCAAACCTGCAGCTTCCGCATAGCGAAGAAAATCCTCTTTCGAAATCAGCTCCACTTTTTCCTGAAAAGAATAGGACTGTCCTTGGTCTTCAAAGGTAATCGACTTATATAAGAACCCTTTTTCCTCCCAGCGCTTAATGTGAAAATCAATTCCACCCTGATGCACCGTTTCTTCAGGCACAAGATTTGCCAGGATATAGGTCGGATTTAAAAAATCCATCACTAACGTACCCTGAGATTTCAATCCACCGGCAAAAGTTTGAAATGACCGCGCATTATCTACAGGATCATCGAAATACCCAAAACTGGTAAAAAAATTAAATACAACGTCGTATTGCCCCTGACGAGGTAATGGCTCCCGAATATCATGAACAAAAAAACGAAGCTGTTCATTGGCGAGTTTGTTGGCCTCCTCAATATTACTCGGCGACAAATCAAATGCATCCACCTGTAAACCAAGCTGTTGTAATGTCCGAGCATGACGGCCCTTTCCGCAGGCCGCATCCAATACGAGCGCCCCGGCTGGAATGGAAAGATGAGATTGCAAAGCGCGAATAAATTGCTCGGCCTCACGATCGTCCCGACTCGCGTAAAGAATGTGATAATAGGGAGAATCAAACCATGTACTAAACCAATCTGCCTTCTCCATTATTTGCGTAACTCGACATTCGCTAAAAAATCCTGATAGGCCAAACGAATACCGTCTGCCAATTCAATGGAATGTTTCCACCCCAATTGGTGTAATTTTGTAACGTCCATCAATTTCCTGGGTGTACCATCGGGTTTCGAAACATCCCAACGAATCTCTCCTTCAAACCCGACAATTTCTTTCACCGTTTCGGCTAATTCTTTAATCGTAACATCTACCCCCGTTCCGATGTTCACTAATTCAGAATCACTGTAATTTTCCATCAAGAAAAGACAGGCCTCTGCTAAATCATCAGCATATAAAAACTCCCGCATCGGCGAACCCGTGCCCCAAAGTTCCATGCTCGAATCCCCACCTTCTTTCGCCTCATGGAATTTGCGAATCATCGCGGGTAAAACATGTGAATTTTGGAGGTCATAGTTATCATTCGGGCCATATAAATTAGTTGGCATCACCGAAATAAAATCACAGCCATATTGGGCACGATAGGCCTCACACATCTTAATTCCTGCAATTTTGGCTATGGCGTAGGGCTCATTGGTTGGCTCTAAATATCCACTCAACAGATATGACTCCTTCAAGGGTTGGGGCGCCATTTTGGGATAAATACACGATGACCCCAAGAACATTAATTTACTGACATTGTTCAAATGCGCGGCATGAATGACGTTGTTTTGAATCGCCAAATTCTCATACAAAAAATCCGCGCGATAGGTATTATTCGCTACAATCCCTCCCACTTTAGCGGCCGCTAAAAAGACATAATCGGGTTTTTCAGCTTGAAAGAAATCCGCAACGGCTTGTTGATTCCGCAAATCTAATTCTTTCGAAGTTCGAACGATAATTTGCTGATAACCATGCGCTTTCAGTTGTCGAACAATGGCAGAGCCCACCATTCCGCGGTGTCCGGCTACGTATATTTTTGCTTCCTTTTTCAATGCTTGTATAATCTTGGAGGTAAACCTCGTGAAAAACCTTGCAAAAATACATAAACTACCCTAGCTAATCATTTAAATTCCTATTTTTGAGAAATATTTTTGGGCGATGTACGTTCCTACCTGGCATGAAATTAAATAATGTGCTTTTTCTCGGCTTGTGTTTGATGGGCTTAAAAGTTTATAGCCAAACGGAATCTGTCAAGTCAAATAAGAAACCGTTGATTGATAC
>JBDKFF010000317.1:0-3814 GCA_039798865.1 Bacteroidota bacterium | reverse complement strand
GAATCAAGCGGTAGTCTATCGTGTCATGCCGGAATTCTCCTTGAGTCCGAGCTATTTTTCCTTTTTGTTCAACCATTATTTTTATGGCGCCTTGGAGGCGTATGGACGATTGGGAGCCTTGCAATATGCCTGTGCGGCCATCATGATATCGGTTGTTTTGGCAAATATTTTTCGCTATTTGTCGCAGCGGGTTTTAAAGACGGTGGAGGCGGATATGATTGCGTCATTGCGTCAGGCAGTATTTGCGCGCGCGATTCGATTAGATTTAAGTTATTTCTCGGAGCAGCGAAAGGGGAATTTGATGTCGCGCTTGACGACGGATGTTCAAGAGGTTGAGAATAGTATCGGTAGGGCCTTTACGGCGACCTTCAAGGAGATATTCACCTTGATTATGTTTTTTGTGTTTCTGGCGAGCATGTCCGGGAAATTAACCTTGTTTTCGTTGATTATTCTGCCTCTTTCTGGTGGGGTCATCGCGACAATAACACGTCGTTTGCGTCGCGCAGCGGGGGAGGTTCAACAGCATTTGAGTGGTTTGATAAGTCTGCTGGATGAGACCTTTGGTGCGATGCGGGTAGTGAAGGCTTTTCGAGCGGAGAAGGTGATGGATGCGCGTTTTCAGGAGGGGAATGATCGCTATCGGAATTCCTTATTGAAAATGGTTTTTCGGCAGGAATTGACTTCACCGGTATCGGAGAGTTTGGGGGTTTTGGTCGTGACGGGGATTCTATTGTATGGTGGAAGTTTGGTCATAGCTGGGGATGGGGAATTGAGTGCATCTACGTTCATTGCCTTCATTGCAACTTTTTCACAGGTCATGCGGCCGGCTAAGGCCATCGCGGATGCTTTTTCTGGTATTCAGCGCGGTGTTGCTTCCGCCGACCGCATCATCGAGATATTGGATACAGAGTCTGAAATTAAGGTGGAGGAACCCGTTCAGCGTTTGTCGGCCTTCCAAGATAAAATCCGTTTCGAGGAGGTTGGATTTTCGTATGTCAAAGGTCGTTCTGTATTGAAGTCGGTGAGTTTCGATATCCCCAAAGGAAAAACCATTGCCTTAGTAGGTGCCTCTGGAGGAGGCAAATCAACCCTCGCGGATTTATTACCCCGTTTTTATGACCCAACAAGCGGACAGATAAGCGTTGATGGTATTCCTTTGAAGCATATTCCTTTGGAAGATTTACGGGCCTTGATGGGTATCGTGACGCAGGAGTCGGTTTTGTTTAATGATACGATTTACAATAACATTGCTTTTGGGACGGATGCGACGATGGAAGCGGTCATTGAGGCTGCTAAAATCGCGAATGCCCATGAGTTTATCGAGGCGAGTGCGGAGGGTTATCAAACGGTAATTGGGGACCGGGGTTCGAAGTTGTCGGGAGGTCAGCGGCAGCGATTATCGATAGCCCGTGCGGTCTTAAAGAATCCTCCGATTTTGATTTTGGATGAGGCGACGAGTGCCTTGGATAATGAATCCGAGAAAATGGTTCAATTGGCCTTGGGCAATTTGATGAAGAACCGAACGGTCTTGGTGATTGCGCATCGTTTGAGTACGATTCAGCATGCGGATCAGATTTTGGTGGTCGACAAGGGAGAGATTGTCGAGCGCGGGACACATGCGGAATTATTGGCGAATCCAACCGGGGTTTATACGAAGTTGAGCCAGCAACATTAATCAAGCTTTTTCGGAATTTAATTAGCTTTTAAGCGATGAAATGGGTAATTTGCGCCCGATTTTAACCATCGTATTTATAAATATGTCATCATCCTTATTAGCCCAACGCATTCAAGCATTAGAAGAGTCATCAACGTTGGGAATGACAAAGAAAGCGCGTGAATTAGCTGCGCAAGGTCATAAAGTAATTAGCCTATCGGTAGGTGAGCCGGATTTTAAAACACCAGCTCATATTTGTGAAGCGGCCAAAAAAGCCATTGATGATGGTTTTCACGGCTATTCTCCAGTTGCGGGATATCCTGATTTGCGTTTAGCGATTGCGAATAAATTAAAGCGTGACAATGGTTTGGAGTGGGGTTCGGAGAACATTGTGGTTTCAACCGGAGCGAAACATTCCTTGGCCAATGCGATTGCAGCCTTGATTAATCCGGGTGATGAGGTAATCATTTTCTCGCCTTACTGGGTTTCTTATTCAGAAATGGTCAAATTGGCCGATGGAGTTTCTGTCGTTGTTCAAGGTGCATTTGATAATAATTTTAAGGTAACTGCGGCGCAGTTTGAGGCAGCAATTACGCCGAAAACGAAGATGGTGATGTTTGCATCGCCAAACAACCCGACGGGTTCTGTGTATACGGAGTCCGAGTTACGTGATATTGCGAATGTAGTAGCTCGTCATGCGAATATTTTTGTATTAGCAGATGAGATTTATGAATACATTAACTTCACCCAGGGTGGTCATTTCTCTATTGGTTCAATTCCAGAGATTAAGGATCGTGTCATTACGGTGAATGGCGTGGCGAAAGGACATGCGATGACGGGATGGCGTATTGGATTTATTGCGGCGGCTAAGTGGATTGCGGATGGTATCGAGAAGTTGCAGGGTCAAGTGACCTCAGGAACGAACTCTATTGCGCAAAAAGCAGCAGTAGCTGCGTTCAATGGTTCATTGGATCATGCTTATGAGATGAAAGCCGCTTACGATCGTCGTCGTAAATTGGTCGTTGGTAAATTACGTGAAATCCCAGGTTTCAAGGTAAATATGCCAGATGGCGCATTTTATGCGTTCCCTGATATTTCGTATTACTTCGGTAAGTCGGACGGCAAAACAACCATCAATGATTCAGATGATTTCTGTACATGGTTGTTGAACGAGGCTTATGTGGCAACTGTTGCGGGTTCAGGTTTTGGCGCACCGGATTGTATGCGTATTTCAACGGCTGCAGCTGATGAGCAATTGGAAGAAGCTTGTGAGCGTATTAAAGTTGCGGTAGCAAAATTGAAATAATGGGTTTAGCCCTTGTTTGATATTTGAAAGTCAGGGATGCAAATCCCTGACTTTCTTTTTTATATTTACGGCATGGAAATTATTTCAGTTCTCATTTTTGTGATTGGATATTTGGCGATTGCGTTTGAACATCCAATTAAAATCAATAAGACCGCATCGGCTTTGGTGTCAGGTGTTTTGGTTTGGGTGGTATATGCGCTCGTGAAAGGGCCGGATCAATTAGAAGTTCTCGGTCATCATTTAGGATCGACGTCTGAAATACTATTTTTCTTATTGGGTGCCATGACCTTGGTGGAGTTGGTGGATGCACACCAGGGATTTCAATTTGTGAGCCGACTGATCAAGACGAAAAATCCAGCGAAGATGATGTGGGTCGTGGGATTGTGCACATTCTTTTTATCATCCGTGTTAGATAATTTAACCACAGCGATTGTTATGGTCACGCTTTTACGCAAGTTGGTCAGTGATACAGCTACCCGTAAATATTTTGTGGGTGTTGTGGTGATTGCCGCTAATGCGGGAGGAGCTTGGTCGCCGATTGGCGATGTGACGACAACGATGTTGTGGATCGGTGGGCAGATTTCAGCCTGGGGGATTGTGAAATCATTGTTTGTTCCTTCGGTTGTTTCGTTGTTGGTTCCACTTGCGGTGGCGGCATTTTGGGTAAGGAAAAATGATTTAGGTGATGCCGTGGAAGTCGATCCAATGTCTGCCGAAGAGGAACGGAATGGCCGAATTATGTTATCGGCAGGAGTTATCAGCTTATTGGGGGTTCCGGTCTTTAAAACCTTGACACATTTACCCCCGTACATGGGAATTTTGTTGGCATTGGGTTTAGTGTGGATTTTATCCGA
>JBDKFF010000316.1:0-3202 GCA_039798865.1 Bacteroidota bacterium | reverse complement strand
CCATCCGGATTTTTCCATTTAAAAGAAACTTGAATCGAAGTGGCATTTGTTGGCACAACAATGTCCTTATACATATATACGATGGAGTTCCCTTCTTGTGGGCTAGTTAGGGCCTGCGTATTAACATTATTCGAAACATATGCCCCGCTCGTTCCTGCCGATTTCTCCGCAGAGCCTACCTGCCATTTATTGGCTTGAATACCATTAAGAAATGTCCAGCCGTGCGCGCCCTCAAATCCCCCATCCGTGTTTGGGTTGATGATGTAGTTAACGGTTTGAGCAAAAGTTTGTTGATGAAGTGCGCCAATGAGAACCAAGAGCGCGCAGAGCAGCTTTGAACGAAATTTCATTTATAAATAATAGAACTAGGATTATGCAAAACAAAGGTCAGTCTTTTGAAGTTTATATACTTAATTTTAAATTAGGTACATGTCCTAGTTTTAAAAAATCGGACAGAAAGGCTATCTTTCCCCTAAAATTCATAATTTTGTACGCTGTTCTAAAATATCTCGATTAAATAATACATGTTCTTATTTAATGCCCTTTTAAGTTTATTTATTTCGATTATTCTCATATTCTTTAATTGGAGGGAGAACAAAAACACCGTTTATCTCGGGTTATTTCTTTTTATCATTTCCATTTATAGTCTAACGCATTATTTTTCAGTCTTCGGAGATTCCCCATTTTGGCTCGCCATATTTTACGGACATTTTGCCCCATTCATGATGTTGGCCGGCCCACTGATCTATTTTTATGTGCGTGGAATTATTCGAGATACTTACATTTTAAAGCCCATCGATTTTCTGCACTTTATTCCAGCGCTTATTGTTTTCTTAGGCAATATTCCCTATTACCTAACACCCTTTACAGAGAAATTAGAAAACGCACGCGTGATTCTAGCCGACATGAATCAATTGAAATTCATGCGGGTCAATGTCATCTTTCCCATTGCCGCTAATTACATCATGCGGATCAGTTCATTAATGATTTACACCTTGATAAGTTATTATCGAGTTTGGAAATACCGGCCAGCTGTCAAAAAATCCATACCTACCCAGCAATACCTGTTGACCTACCGCTGGTTGAATATGTTCTTTATTACGCTGATTATCTTATTGATCGCATTTGGGATGATAACGGCCGACTTCATTCAAAAGACGCCCAAGGAGACCTATAGTGCATTGAATTTAGTACACAATCTGGGGGGAATCATGTTTCTGCTTCTTTCCTTAAGTCTTTTAGTTTTCCCTCAAATCCTCTACGGGTTTCCCATTTACACCGAAATTGCCAATGCGCGCAAGACGAAAACATCGGTTATCCAACAAAAAGTGGATGAAAATGCGTTCGACGAAGATGATGAGGATAATCCATTCATCGAACTAAGAGATCAAATTAATGCTTATTTGGCCGACGAAAAGCCGTATTTAAATCCAGATTTCTCCATCGGCGATATGGCCGCAGCCCTGAAGGTTCCCCAACACCACGTATCCTATTGCCTGCGTGCTTTGTTCAAACAAAGTTTTCCGAAATTGAAAACAACTCTTCGCATTCAATATGCGCTCCAACTGATGAATTCGTCAGATTTTGAACACCTTTCCATCGAAGGAATTGGCCAAATGGCAGGCTTCAGCTCACGTTCAAGCTTCTACTCCGCATTCCAAGCAGAAATGGATTGCTCGCCCGGGGAATACCTAGAAAAGAAGTAGAGACGCGATACCTCGCGTCTGTTTAAAACCACAAAGACGCGATACCTCGCGTCTGTTGAAAACCACAAAGACGCGATACCTCCGACTGTTTAAAACCGTAGAGACGCGATACCTCGCGTCTAAATAAATTAATACAAGACGCGAAGTATCGCGTCTCTACAATCACCTAAAGAATCGAGAACTCCACCCGTCTATTCTGCGCTCTTCCCTCCTCCGTCTCATTGGAAACTTTTGGTTTTTTCGAGCCATACCCCTTCGATTGAATACGATTTGTTGGAATCCCCGCAGTCAATAAATAATTCTTCACCGCATCCGCACGCGCCTGTGATAAGGCATCATTAATGGCATCCGTACCCGTATTATCCGTATGTCCTGCAATCTCAATACGAAGTGTCGCATTATCTCGCATGACCTGAGCCATCCGTTTCAACTCCGGCTCGGATTCCGGCGTTAAGGTCGCCTTATTTAACTCGAAAAAGAGGTTGTTGGCCGTAACGGTACTACCCTTAGCGATAGGTGCCATCGCTAAATCACGCCCATCCAACTCTAAATAACGCCCCCGCATTTGACTTAAATCAAGATTCAAGGAGCTCGGTAAAAAACCATCGGCCTTAGCCGTAATTCCATAATTGATACCATAAGGTAAAACCAATTTATATTGCCCACTTCCCGGATCCGGAATCGCCTGACCTATAATTTTCCCCGTCTTCAAATCCTCGTAACTCACCGAAGCCCCTTTGGGAACATTTCCACTCGCATCATTCACCTTTCCCGAAAGTAAGACCACCGCCTCCGAAGTCTCAGACGAAACAATCCGCGGGCTCGACTTCACATCTTGCTGGATGACCGGCTTTGTCTCCACAACCGAAGGAGCCTCCGGTTCCGGTTCAATGGCTATTCGATAGATATCCTTCTTCCCGGTCTCTGAACTCGATAAGAAATAGGCATAATCCCCTTTCGCCGACAACGTATAATACGCATCGTAATTCGTCGTGTTCACCGGTGGGCCAATGTTCACCGGCTTCCGCCATGAAGTCCAGTCGTTCCCCAAACGCTTCGTCATGTAAATATCTTGAGAACCCAAGCCGCCGGGTCGGTCCGATGAAAAATACATCGTCCTTCCATCCGCCGCTAAATACGGGGTTGTTTCCGAAAATTCCGTGTTCACCCCATCCCCCAAGTTGACCGGTCTAGACCAACCCGCATCCCCCAACAAACTCACATACAAGTCGTCTCGATCGCTATTCTTCTTCTCCGCAAATGCCAATAAAAGCGCCTTCCCATCCATGGATAAATAGGCATACTCATTCTTCCCTCGGCTTAATTTTTCATAGCCCGGAATTTGAACCTTCTCCGGTATTGACCAACCGCCCACGACCTTGTTCGCAATCGAAAATCCCCGCGATTCATACACCCCATTGATGTAGGCACCCTTCAATAATATGGTTTGCCCATCCGGAGAAATCGATAAAATCGTATTGTATTGATCCCGATTC
>JBDKFF010000315.1:0-4862 GCA_039798865.1 Bacteroidota bacterium | reverse complement strand
CGAAGCGCAAAATTAGCTCGGAATTTCCAATAAACAAAAATGAGTATTGTATTTTTCTCCTTTTTTTTAACAAAATCAGCCCAATTCTTTGAATGAATTAAAGTTTATGCAGAAATTGGCTGAAGAAAAAAATGAGACCTTGAGCCCGAAATCCCAATTTGCCTTTCCCGCTTTGATTTGCCTAATCAGCCTCTGCTGCTTAGCTTGTTATTTTGCAGGAAGCCCAAGTTCATTGATTCTTCAAGAAGTCAGCGAAATTATCCCTGATAGAGCTGTCGTGGATTCGAATGGGACTGGCCAACTAGAAAGCACAGTCTACTTTATTCGACAATCTTTCGTCGCAATTCCGCATTTCAACGATTCAATTACCTATGGGGCATATCTAATTAACATGTCTTTTGCCCTAATCCTACTACTCATCGGATTCAAGCAATGGGGACAATTCAGTTATCGCTATCTTTTCGGCGGCTTCCTCTCTTGGGCTTTCGTTATTTATTTCACGAACTCAAATGCCAGCTTGGCGGATATTTCCCTCATCCTTATTGACCAACTTACTAGCTTAGGAATACTTACACTTGTCCTGACCACCGTATTTATTTCCGCCTCAATCCCTCGAATATTATTCCAATTAGGACAAACAGTAACCTCAAAGCAAAGCAAAAAGAATTGGCTATTTTTCGGTAGCTTTTATTTAGCTAACCTAATCTTGAGTTATGGAAATAGCTATTTAGCATGGAATATTCCCTTAGCGATACCCGGTTTGTTTTTTTTCGTGGCCGCTTGGAGCGCCTATTCATTTCTTCCCAACTTCTTAAATAAGCCCTTAGTTTGGGGTTTGGGCATAGCAAGTTTGGGGACAGTCCTACTCTTGTTAATTTCAGGAAATGACGCCGGGATACAAGCCATTCAGCATTGGACACTCATCTGCTTCATTTTAATGCTCTTGTTATTTCCCCTTTTCATTTACAGCAATTTCAGAACCCCTCTTTCCCAGAACCTCCCTATTTATAAAATCGTTCACAAGGCCCCACACATTGACTTGCGAATCATATACATTGGAGTAACTATTTTGGGGATAGCATGGGTATTCGCAAAGAATGGCACCGTATGGCATCAGCTACAAGCTGCCTACTACAATGAAAGAGGCGATGTCGCTTTGCTCCGCCAAGACAAACAAGGTGCGGAATTTGCTTACCAACGAGCCATGATTCACAGTAAATTAAATGCTAAGAGTAATCTAAGTTTAGCGGCGATGGCTCTTGACGTACAGGACGTAGAAACGGCAGCCTATTACCTGACAACCGCCAATGTGAAACACCCAAAACCTGCACAATACATAGCTTTGGCAGCGATATACCAACAAGCTAACAAATCCTTTGAGGCGCTATTCGCACTTCAGCAGGGCCAACAAAAATTCCCTGAATCTTTGGAGATGAACACACAATTAGCTCGACAATTCGAAAACTTGCAATCGGCGGATTCCGCCAAGCATTACTATGAACGAGCTTGGCGGATGAAACCCTCTCATCCAATTGCGCTAGCCAATTATTTATATGCCTCCAAGGAGCTTCAAGAAGCACTTGAAAATCATGAGGATCCTGCAGTTCAGGCCAACCAGGTTGCCATCTCGATGTTGAAGGGGAACAAATTCACTGGACCTAAGCCCGAATTGGATTCAAATCCAGGAGGAGATTTACGCGTTTGGGCGCTCATCTACAATTATAACCTTTGGGCCAAAGGACAGGCCGCAATAATGCCATCCGACTGGATAAAAGATCCTATTGCTTTAGCTACTTTCCCTGAAATCAAACTCCTCGATGCTTGGCAAGATTTTCATCATGGGAAATGCCTAAAGGCACTCCAAAAGGTCAACCTATTGATTAGCGCGGATACGACTTCAAAAACAGAGGGACTCCAGCAAATTTTAGGTTTTTGGAAACAAAGTCTATTGGAACCTCAAACCAGTCCTCGTATTGAAAATTGGCAACAGGCTCAAGTCGCATTGGGCAAATACCCCTTTCAAATTGAGGTACTCCAAAAATCGCTGACCCTTTTGAATCAAGCAAAAAAAGAAAAGGAAGGCTACGATGCCGCATTGGCCGCCCTCCAATGGAATGAAAATATCCCTGTTTACTACCTCATCTATGCGATACAAGCTTATCATATTGGAGAAATCACCTATGGGAATGAGGCGATTGAGGCCTTAAAAAAATTAAGCCCGAGCACCTACGAGGCCAATAAAACCACGCTCTCAGAAGCACAAGCTCAAGCTACAGAAAGACAAAAATTTAATTGAGGCCTTGTCTATCAGATAATTATGCCGTAGATTTGCAAACCAAAATTACATGCATGATGGAGTCAATGGTTCTTTCATTCTGCATTCACCTAATGAACCAAACAAGATGAATCAAAAAATTCGCATCAAGTTGAAGTCGTTCGACCATACATTGGTTGACAAATCAGCTGAAAAAATCGTTAAGGCGGTTAAAGCAACAGGAGCTGTTGTTTCTGGTCCAATTCCATTACCAACTAAAGTTGAGAAATTCACAGTTTTGCGTTCACCACACGTGAACAAGAAAGCGCGTGAGCAATTTCAATTATGTACGTACAAGCGTCTAATTGATATCTTCTCTTCTTCAGCAAAAACTGTTGACGCTTTGATGAAATTAGAATTACCATCAGGTGTTGATGTTGAGATCAAAGTTTAACCTTCGGTCCCACTTCAATAAAAAAACCTCTCCGAGCGATCGAAGAGGTTTTTTTTATGACCAAAGTTGAAATATCTTCCGCAACGGCTTCAGCGAAACAGTAATAAAATATGGCTTCAAACCATTCTCTCGCCAAGCCTGTCGATCCTCTAAGTTGGCCACCCAGCGATGCTTTAAAGATGCCGTGCTGGTGCCACCATTCCGCATGGTCATCAATAATTTGGGCAGATAGGCGACGGAAATCCCGTGTTTATATAAGGCCCGCAACATGAATTCATAATCCCCTGCGCAGGTATAATGTGTTTTGAAACTTCCCAAGTCTTCGTATACGCTCCGTTTCACATAAAATGTGGGATGCGGCGGCATCCAACCCAAAAGCCAGTTGGAACGCTTGTATTCTCCCGCCTTCCATTTTCGTACCACTTTTGAGCTTACGGGATCAATAAATTGCAAGTCGCCATAGACCGAATCAACGCCTTGCTGCTCAAAAACCTCCACGACAGAACGAATGACATCCGAGCTCGGGTAAAAATCATCCGCACCAATCACGCCAATCACATCACCCGTTGCAAGGGCAAGCCCCTTGTTGAAGGCATCATAAATGCCCTGATCTGGTTCCGATATGTAGTTAATCCGATCTCCGAAGCTCGCTAACAGTTCTTTCGTCCCATCCTTTGAATCCCCGTCGATTACCCAATATTCGATATTAGGATAATCCTGGGCCAATACACTCTCAATGGTTTGTTGGAGCGTAGCCACAGCATTAAAACTTACGGTCAGAATGGAAACTTTCAATGGATTTGATTAAAAACCAAAGATAATAAAATCCCTTTCAAAGCACCTCGCTCTATTTTCAAGAATGAAAAGTATTTTTTTTGAGTGAAGACTTGACAAAAATATATTTTTCCGTACCTTTGCAAACCCAATTCGATTCTAAATCGGATTTTAATTAATAAAGCAATGAAAAGAACATTCCAACCCTCAGTACGTAAAAGAAAGAACAAGCACGGATTCCGTGAGCGTATGTCTACTGCAAACGGTCGTCGTGTGTTAACGGCACGTCGCGCGAAAGGTCGCCATAAGTTATCTGTTTCTGACGAGAAGAGAGGTAAATAAGCCATAATTTAGTTTTAGCTGATTTAGGCCATTTACTTATTCCATAAGTAATCATGCCATGAATTTCAGTTTTCCTAAATCCGAACGATTAACCCAAGTCAAGCTAATCGATTCGTTATTCCAAAAGGATAGTACAAGCGTTTCACAACGTTTTGTCTATCCTTTTCGAGTTTTGTACCTAGCCAATACAGCGGCAAAACTCGCAGCGCCACAAATCGTGATTTCCGTTCCCAAGCGAAAGTTCAAGAAAGCGGTCGACCGAAATTTATTGAAACGTCGAATCCGAGAGGCATATCGTTTAAATAAGCCGCATTTCGTAGGTCCAGCTTTCCAGCCATTACCAGATTACATAGGTTTTGTCTATATTGGTTCAACCATTGAGCCCTATGCCAAAATTGAAAAACGAATGATTGGCATTTTAAAAGACCTCACAACGCCCACATTATGCGAATAAGTACACGTAAAATTCTCGCATTTTTACTGATTTCTGGCCTATTGCTCGCCTTCACGAAACCCGGTGACCGATTCTTTGACATTGCCAAAAACTTGGATATTTATGCGACAGTCTTCAAAGAACTGAATACCTTTTACGTGGATGAAGTAGATCCCAAAAAAGCAACAGAGACATCCATCGAGGCATTATTAAAAAGCTTTGACCCTTACACCGTGTATTACCCCGAAGATGAAATCGATGATTTTCTTCAAATGACGACGGGCAAATACCAGGGCATTGGTATCATTCTTTCAGAAATCGACAAAACCCAACGCATTACTTTTATTGAAGAAAATAGCCCCGCGCACCGTGCAGGACTGGGTATTGGCGATCAGATTCTAGCAATTAATGGTACCCGACTTCAAGACACACCTGAAACGGAGCCGGCCGTTTTAATGAAAGGGGCCGCAGGTACAAATGTCAGCATCGAGGTGCTTCAGGTGGGCAAATCCACGACACAGATTTTTAGCATCAAGCGAGAGACAGTTCAGATCAAAAATGTAGTCAATACCGCCATCATCCAACCCGGCGTAGGCTATATTTTA
>JBDKFF010000314.1:0-4249 GCA_039798865.1 Bacteroidota bacterium | reverse complement strand
ATTTGACTTTCACCATTAGTCAATTGAGCCGCTAATAATTCGTCTCCTTCTTTAATAGTAATAGCAGCAACTCCATTCACACGAGGTTTAGAATATTTCTCTAAAGACGTTTTCTTCACCTGTCCTTGTTTCGTTACCATCACTAAATTATGGCTCGTTACATACTCTTTGTCTTTCAAGTCTTGTGTACAAATGAATGCTTTCACTTTATCATCTGACTCGATATTGATTAAGTTTTGTAATGCTCTTCCTTTGGCAGTTTTGCTTCCTTCTGGAATTTCGTACACACGCATCCAGAAACATTTTCCTTTTTGCGTAAAGAACATCATGTACTGGTGATTGGTAGCCACAAACATATGCTCTAAGAAATCTTGGTCACGGGTACCTGCACTTTTTTGTCCTACTCCACCTCTATTTTGAGTTTTGTATTCTGACAAGTTGGTACGTTTGATATAACCTGCATGTGAAATTGTAATAACTACATTTTCATCGGCAATCAAATCTTCAATACTTACATCGCCACCAGAATATTCAATTTGAGAACGACGCTCATCACCGTATTTATCTCTAATTTCGATTAATTCTTCTTTGATCAAGGCGATTCTTAAATTCACATCGGCTAATAAAGCTCTTAAGTGCTCGATTAACTTCATGATTTCTTCATACTCAGCACGCAATTTATCTTGCTCTAATCCTGTTAATTGACGCAAACGCATTTCAACAATAGCACGGGCTTGAATATCAGATAATTTGAATCTTTCGATTAATTTTTCTTTGGCTTCATCAGTATTTTTAGACGCTTTGATTAAAGCAATTACTTCGTCAATGTTGTCTGAAGCAATAATTAATCCTTCTAAAATATGGGCTCTTTCTTCGGCTTTTCGCAATTCAAATTGCGCTCTACGAATAACAACGTCATGGCGGTGTTCAACGAAATAATGAATCATGTCTTTTAGATTCAATGTTTCTGGACGACCTTTAACCAATGCGATATTATTCACACTAAATGAAGATTGTAATTGGGTATACTTATATAATGTATTCAACACAACATTTGGTGTAGCATCACGTTTCAAGATATACACGATACGCATACCGTTTCTATCCGACTCATCACGGATATTAGCAATACCCTCGATTTTCTTTTCATTTACCAAGTCAGCAGTACGTTTGATCATATCCGCTTTATTCACTTGGTATGGAATTTCAGTTACAATGATAGATTCTCTACCATCTACTTCTTCAAAACCTACTTTAGCACGAATAACTACTCTTCCACGACCCGTTTTGAATGCTTCACGTACCCCTTCGTATCCGTAAATAATTCCACCTGTTGGGAAATCAGGTGCTTTAACGTGCGTAATTAACTCATCAATTTCAATATCATTATTATCAATATAAGCGATTGTTCCGTTAATAACTTCAGTCAAGTTATGAGGTGGCATATTGGTAGCCATACCCACTGCAATACCTGTAGCTCCATTAATTAATAAGGTAGGCACACGTGTTGGCATTACCTTTGGCTCATACAATGTATCGTCAAAGTTCAATTGGAAATCAACTGTTTCTTTTTCGATATCAGCCATAATTTCTTCCGAAATCTTACGCATTCTAGCCTCAGTATAACGCATCGCTGCAGGACTATCACCATCGACAGAACCAAAGTTACCTTGTCCATCAACTAATAAGTAACGCATACTCCACTCTTGCGCCATACGCACCATAGCATCATAAACTGAAGTATCACCGTGTGGGTGGTACTTACCTAAAACCTCCCCTACAATTCTAGCGGATTTCTTGTGGGCTTTATTAGAAAAAACTCCTAAATCATACATTCCGTAAAGTACTCTTCGATGCACCGGTTTCAAACCATCTCTAACATCTGGAAGTGCTCTTGATACAATTACCGACATCGAATAATCGATGTAAGCTGATTTCATTTCATCTTCTATGTTAATAGGAATTAACTTTTCTCCTTCAGACATAAGTTATTATATTAAAAAATTATATTAGTTTCAAAACGTGCCAATATACGGAGATTTGAAATTTTTAATGGTATTTTTAACTACTTATTTCAATGATTTATTAACAACTTTTCCATGTGTTTTGGTTAATAAAATAAGCTGATTTATACTGCCTTTTTATTATTTTTTTTGTCATTTAGCTGACAGCAGTAGTTAAGGGTATGGTATTTGGTTTTCCAAACCCAATTAACTAAATTTACACTATCAAAAATAAATGTATGGATGATAATTTTTCGCCAAGAGTAAAAGATGTAATCACTTATAGTAAGGAAGAAGCCTTGCGATTAGGCCATGATTTCATTGGTACCGAACACCTAATGTTAGGAATTCTTAGAGATGGAAACGGAAAAGCGATTCATATTTTGAATACGCTTGCAGTAGATTTAGATCACTTGCGTAGAAAAGTGGAGATTTTAAGCCCTGCCAATCCTAGCATTGAAGTAAGTGTAGAAAAGAAAAATTTACACCTTACTCGTCAAGCTGAAAGAGCTTTAAAAACTACTTTTTTGGAAGCCAAAGTTTTTCAAAGTCCATCCATTAGTACCGCACATTTGCTTTTATGCATATTGAGAAATGAAAACGATCCCACAACCAAACTACTCAACAAGTTGAAAATCGACTACGATGTAGTTAAAGAACAATACGTAAATATGACTCCAGCAGAAGATGATTTCATGGAAAACTTGCCAAAAAACGAGTCGTATAATGACGAATCAGGACAAGATGACAGCCTTAAAGAAAGTAACTTTAACAACCCTACCAATAAATCCAACAAGAAGTCTAAAACGCCTGTTTTAGATAATTTCGGAAGGGATTTAACCGAAATGGCGGAAGAAGGAAAATTAGATCCTGTTGTGGGACGCGAAAAAGAAATTGAGCGTGTTTCCCAAATTCTAAGTCGAAGAAAAAAGAACAATCCATTATTAATTGGAGAACCTGGTGTGGGTAAATCAGCCATTGCCGAAGGTTTGGCTTTGCGAATTATCCAAAAAAAGGTATCACGAATATTATTCAACAAACGTGTAGTAACTTTAGATTTAGCCAGTTTAGTTGCCGGGACAAAATACCGCGGACAGTTTGAAGAACGAATGAAAGCTGTAATGAATGAGTTAGAAAAAAATGATGATATCATTCTTTTCATTGACGAAATCCACACCATTGTGGGTGCTGGAGGAGCAACAGGTTCTTTAGATGCTTCCAATATGTTTAAACCAGCCTTAGCGCGTGGCGAAATTCAATGTATCGGAGCAACTACTTTAGATGAATACCGTCAATACATTGAAAAAGACGGTGCTTTAGAAAGACGTTTTCAAAAAATAATTGTAGAGCCTACTTCGGTTCCTGAAACAATTACCATTTTGAACAACATCAAAAACAAATACGAAGATCATCACAATGTAACTTACACGCAAGAAGCTATTGAAGCTTGTGTAAAATTAACCGATCGTTATATGTCGGAGCGATTTTTACCAGACAAAGCGATCGATGCTTTAGACGAAGCAGGTTCAAGAGTTCACATTACTAATATTGAAGTTCCAAAACAAATTGTAGATCTTGAACGTCAATTAGAAGATGTGCGAGTTTTGAAAAACGAAGTAGTTAAAAAACAAAAATACGAGGAGGCAGCCAAACTTCGCGATGACGAGAAACGCATTGAAAAAGATTTAGCCATCGCTCAAGAACAATGGGAAGAAGATGCTAAAAATAATCGTATTGAAGTTACTGAAGACAATGTAGCCGATGTCGTTTCTATGATGACAGGAATTCCTGTTAATCGTATTGCTCAAACTGAAAGTAATAAACTAGCCCAACTTCCTGAACTTATTGAAGGTAAGGTAATTGGCCAAAAAGAAGCAGTGCTTAAAATTGCACGTTCTATTCAACGAAACCGTGCCGGATTAAAGGATCCAAACAGACCAATTGGTTCTTTTATTTTCTTAGGACAAACCGGTGTTGGAAAGACTCAATTAGCAAAAGTAATTGCTAGAGAATTATTCGATTCGGAAGATGCTTTAGTTCGTATTGATATGAGTGAATACATGGAGAAATTCGCTATCTCAAGATTAGTGGGAGCTCCTCCAGGATACGTAGGTTATGAAGAAGGTGGGCAGCTTACTGAAAAAGTACGCCGCAAGCCTTATGCGATCATTTTACTCGATGAGATTGAAAAAGCACACCCAGATGTTTTCAATTTGTTATTACAAGTCCTAGACGACGGCCACATG
>JBDKFF010000313.1:0-4381 GCA_039798865.1 Bacteroidota bacterium | reverse complement strand
CACCGCGAATGTGGGCAATGGCAAAGGCGAAGCCTCGGTTCAGCAGCGACAAACGGCTCGCTGAAAAATAGGGATCCATGCTGTAGCCATAGGAACCATAGGCATAAAGTAGAAGAGGTCCTTTGCCAAAGCCTTTTTTGTAAACCAGGGAAATAGGTACTTGAACACCGTCGCGGGCAGTGGCCCAAAGGCGCTCGGAAGCGTAATCGTTTTTATCGAATCCCCCTAAGACTTTATCTTCTTTGAGCAGGTTGGACATTTTTGTTTCCAAATCGTATTCAAGAACAGAATTTGGACAAGTTAGCGAGGTGTAATTATAGCGTAGTTTATTGCTCGCGTAATGGGCGTTAATTCCGATGTTTACTTGGAAAACGTCCTCATCCATGCGGATAAATTCATTGGTATCCCCCTGAATGACCTGAATTTGAGAAAGACCATTGGTCTTTACCTCCAAGGCAATCCATTCGGTGGTGGCATCAAAATCTTCAAGGAATACGTCGGGACGATGTGAAACCAAGGTTTTCCAGTTGCTCTTGTCTGTTGGACCGGCTGTCGGACAACTCATCAATTGAAAATTCGTCGCTTCATCCAGATTGGTACGAATCAAAAATCGATCTGCTTGGTGTTCGATGAAATATTCCAAGCCTCGTTCGCCGGGATGAAAAACTTCAAAATTCCCGGTGGGGTTATTTGTCTTTAGAATCCGATATTCTGAATAAACGCCTTGTTGGCTCGAGATACTGAAAATATATTCCTTCGATTTGCTACGGCTCAATCCCATGTAGCATTCTTCATTCATTTCTTCATAGACCAAAACGTCTTCATGGCTTGGCGTGCCGATTTTATGTCGGTAAACTTTCGAGGCCAGTAAGGTTTGCGGGTCGCGAAGCAGGTAGAAGAAATAGTTCGAGTCCGCTGACCAAGCGTAGGATCCACCTTCCGTATTTTCGATTTTATCGGGAAGGATTTCGCCAGTTTGAAGGTTTTTGAAATTTACGGTATAATTTCGCCGACTGACCGTATCGATGGCATAAGCTAAAATCTGTTCATCGTCGGAGAGCGCCAATCCCCCTACGGCAAAATAGGCTTCGTCTTTCCCAAGTAGGTTTCCGTGTAAAAGGATTTCTTCCTTGGCATCAAGGCTCGCTTTTTTCCGACAGTAGATTGGGTATTCCCCGCCTGACTCATAGCGGTGATAGAACCAATCCTTGCCGTTGAAATAGGGAACAGATTGCTCGTCGGCAACGATGCGTCCCTTCATCTCTTCGAATAATTCGTCTTGAAGATTTTCGCTGGGTTTTAAAACCTGTTCGGTATAGCTGTTTTCTTGATTAAGGTAATCGATGACCTTCGAATCTTCGGGATTATTTAACCAGAAATAAGGGTCTTGACGAACATCACCGTGTATGATTAGCTCCTTTTGAATTTCGGTGGCGCGAGGCGGATTGGGAATATTTTTGAACATGTGAGCAAGTTAAAAATAAATTTATGGAGGGAAAAGGAACGTTTATCCTTGAAAAAGCATTTTGATGTAAAAAATGGCATGGCATGATGAAATATTTATACCTTTGCCGGACAACAAACCTTTAATTTTTATAACAATGAACAAGACAGTTTGGATTGTATTAGGCGTTATTGCTTTGGTCGTATTTTGGGGCGTAGGTGCTCGTAACAGCATGGCGACAAGTGACCAGGAGGTAAAGGCCTCATGGGCAAATGTGCAAAGTGCGTATCAGCGTCGGGCCGATTTGATTCCGAATTTGGTAAAAACGGTACAAGGAGTGGCAAATTTTGAGAAGTCTACTTTAACTGCAGTTATTGAGGCGCGTGCTTCAGCAACACAAATGAAATTAGATGCAAAGGATTTAAGTCCGGAGAATATGCAAAAATACCAGGCGGCTCAATCTTCTTTGGGTGGGGCTTTATCTCGATTAATGGTAGTTGCAGAAAATTATCCGCAATTAAAGGCGACAGAGAATTTTTCTGAATTACAAGCACAATTGGAAGGAACAGAAAACCGCATTAAGGAAGAGCGTGATCGATTTAATGAGTCGGTGAAAGGATATAATACCTTAATCGTTACATTCCCTAACAGCTTAATTGCGTCTTTCTCAGGATTTGCAGAGAAGGGATTCTTCCAAGCGGAGGCAGGTTCTGAAAAAGCTCCGGAGGTAAATTTTGACGAGAAGAAATAAGATGCATTTAAGCGGAGCACAGGAAGCGGAAATCATTCAAGCGATTCAAGAGGCGGAGAAAAAGACGTCTGGCGAGATTCGTGTGCACGTGGAGAGTCATTGTGAAGGGCACCCGATCGAACGATCGAAGGTGCTCTTTTTTCAATTGGGAATGCATCAGACCGATTTACAAAATGGGGTCTTGGTTTATTTAGCCGTCAAGGATCGTAAGTTTTCAATTATTGGGGACAAGGGAATTGATGCTAATGTGCCTTTGGAATTTTGGGAAACGATCCGGGATGAGATGCGACCTTTGTTGGCCAAAGAAGAATATGGAACCGGATTAGCCCTAGGCGTTCGCCGGATTGGGGAGGCTTTGGCTGTGTATTTTCCTTATCAACGGGATGATGTGAATGAGTTAACGGATGAGTTGTCGTATGGGGAATAGGTTTGCGTTATTTATCGGATTTTTATTGATCGCTGCATCGGTCTGGGCGCAGGAAATACCGGCTAAACCCGATGGATATGTGCTGGATTTATCAGGCAAACTACAGGTGGATGAAAAGACGACGCTAGAACAAAAATTACGTGCTTATGCGGATTCAACATCCACGCAATTTGCGGTGGTGATTGTACCGAGTACCCAAGGTTCGGATCCGTATGATTATGCAATTTCTATAGGTAAGACCTGGGGAGTTGGTCAGAAAGGGAAAAACAATGGTGTCGTGATTTTGATTGCCTCGGAGGATCGAAAGATTCGGATTGTAACGGGTCGTGGGATTGAAGATGTGCTGCCAGATGCCATCTGCAAACGGATTATTAATCGGATTTTAAAGCCGGCATTAAAGCGCGATGCTTATTACGAGGGGTTGAATGAGGCAACCACCGAGATGATGCAACGGGCGAGTGGGCAGTTTCAAGCAGAGGAAGATGTTCCCGATGGCGTGCCCGTTTTTTTAATTGTCTTTTTATTTTTTGTCATCATCAATATTATTCGCGCCATTAAAAATAAAGGGGGCGGTTCTGGACCAGGCTCTCGCGGTGGTGGCATGTTTTTCCCTCCTATTTTCTTGGGAGGTGGAGGTTATGATCGGGGTGGGTCCTCGGGTGGAGGCGGATTTGATTTCGGCGGATTTGGAGGTGGCGATTTTGGTGGAGGCGGAGCCGGTGGGGATTTTTAAATAATGCGTATCTTTACGCAAAATTAAATTCACTTGAAAGCAATTATCCAAGCCAATCTTCAAGAGGCACAGCAAGTATTAGATCAGTTTTTCAGCAATCCTGCGAAGATTGAATCCATTGAAAAGGCAGCAAATTGTTTGGTGGGGGCTCTCCAACAAGGTAAAAAAATCATTGCCTGTGGTAATGGAGGCAGTCATTGTGATGCCATGCATTTTGCGGAGGAGCTATCTGGGAGGTATCGTGAAAATCGTCCCGCATTAGCTGCGATGGCGATTTCGGACCCTTCTCATATTTCCTGTGTGAGTAATGATTTTGGCTATAATTATGTCTTTTCGCGGTTTATTGAGGGATTGGGGAATGAGGGAGATGTTCTTTTTGGTATATCGACAAGTGGTAATTCCGCAAACATTATCGAAGCGGTCAAGGCTGCTCAAACAAAAGGAATGGCTGTTGTTTTACTGACGGGAAAAGATGGAGGGCAGTTGGCCGCATTTGATAACGTCTTTGAAATTCGCGTGGACCATTTTGGTTATGCGGATCGTATCCAGGAAATTCATATCAAGGTGATTCATATATTGATTCAGTTGATCGAGAAGGAGATGGGGTTTTAGCAGAGAGGTTAGAGGTTAAAGGTAAGAGGTGAGAGGGGTGAAAAATAATAATTCATGGACTAGCGACTAGATACTAGCGACTAGCTACAAACAAAAACATTTTGACATTTAAAGAACTAGGCTTAGCCGAAAAATTATTAGAGGGGATCGACTCCATGGGCTATAAGACGGCCACACCGGTTCAAGAACAGGTGATGAAACCGATTTTAGCTGGACGGGATGTCCTCGCATCGGCGCAGACTGGTACGGGAAAAACGGCGGCTTTCTTGTTGCCGATTATTCATAAATTATTATCCGAGGATCATTCGGAGAATCACATCAATGCCTTGATTATTGTCCCAACGCGTGAATTGGCTGTGCAAATTGCAGGGAATATGGAAGGCTTGGGGTATTTTACCAATGTCTCGTGTATGC
>JBDKFF010000312.1:0-3203 GCA_039798865.1 Bacteroidota bacterium | reverse complement strand
ATCCACCAAGATTAATCCTCCCGGTCGCATCTTCTCAATAATCAAATCGAAATATCGGGCATAATTACGCTTATCTGCATCAATAAATACCAAATCGATCGGTCCATCAATATTCGCTAATCCAATTGTGCATCAGCAATTCGATAATCAATTTGTTTGGCATACGGCGAGCGATCAAAAAAAGACCGTGTAAATGTCTCCAATTCCTCGTTGATATCAATCGTAATCAATTGACCTTCAGGCTTTAACCCTTCTGCTAAACACAACGCTGAATAACCGGTATAGGTACCGATTTCAACAATCAATTGAGGTGAAATCAGTTTCGAAAGCATCGATAAAAAACGTCCCTGCAAATGTCCGGACAACATCCGAGGCTGTAAAATACGGGCATGCGTTTCTCGATCAAGGGATTGTAACAATTCAGAAGGAGCATCCGAAAAAAGACGCGAATACTCCTCGATGGCCTCGTCGATGAATTCCATTATTTTATTCCCGTATAAAAGAAGTCCAAAGATTCAGCCGGCTTTTCACTCAAAAAGTAATCATCCACCTGAATGGAATTGACTAACTCATTACTCGATTTCGAGATAGCTAATCGACTCAAACGATTCGCGATATCGTAAGGTACCTGTAACCAGGTGCGCGGTAAACGATATTGTAAATTGAAAATATCAAATCTTGTAATTTTCTTGACCGATTTCTTGTTCGCCTCATAATAGTCCATGACCTTTTCATTACCATGAACCCCCTGCATAATTACCTCAGAGAAGTATTTCTTCATCAAATCTCCCAATTCATTAGCCAAATACTCACGCACGTGCCAAGGATTACGTGTCAAAGAAAAATCACGATTTACCGTCGTTAAATATAGTTTCCCTCCAGGTTTCAAAACACGAGCCGCCTCTTGCAAGAAAAAGGCATCGTTCTCGATATGCTCAATTACTTGAAAAGTAATCACAAAATCAAAATGATTATCCGGCAAATCCTTTAATGGTGGCAGAAACATATCGATGAATTTGAAATCAGGATATTGAGCCGACAAGCTTGTCATCAATTCCGTATTCTTATCCACTCCTGTATAGGCACTTACCTTGTCCGCTAAAACAGCTACACCACGTCCGGTTCCACAACCAATTTCAAGCACATTACCGCTGACCAAAGAACTAACATGTTGGTAGGGAAACAATAAACGTTGGTGAACAGGATTATCTGACGGAATTTCAGACGAGGCAATTTCAGTAGTTTTGTACATGTAAGGTAAATTTGTAACAAAGGTAAAATTTTTAAGTCAGAATCAGTAATTTGAGGCATGCTTTCCTTATTCCCCATTTCGTCCGAACAAAATCTCTTGCCTTATGATGGGGAGGTATTTTATCATGCCGATTTCTTTAACTCCCAACAGAGCCAAGATTTTCTCCGAATATTAACTGAAGAGATTCCATGGAAGCATGATGAAGTGGTCATCTTTGGAAAAGTGATTCAAACCCGTCGGAAAGTAGCATGGTATGCGAATGATGCGAAACCTTATACTTATTCCGGACGAACCAAAATCGGTGAAGCATGGACTCCTACCCTCTTAACCATCAAAAATGCCATAGAAGCGAAGGCCAACGTATCGTTTAACGGCTGCTTGATGAACTATTACCACGATGGGAACGATGGGGCTAGTTGGCACGCCGATGACGAAAAATCGATCCTGCCCAACTCGTGTATCGCTTCCATAAGCTTAGGAGCGCCTCGTAAATTTGAATTCAAGCACAAGCAGACTCTAGAAAAAGTGAGCCTCGAACTAGCTCCGGGAAGCCTATTGTTGATGCAAGGAACCACCCAAACACATTGGATTCACCAATTGCCCAAATCAAAAAAAATCACTGAACCACGGCTTAATTTGACATTCAGACAGATGATTTGAAAAAAAATGCCGACCTTCGTGTCAAATTTACAGCAATCAACGTGTCAGAAGAAAACGAATCAAGACAGCCATTCAAGCGCCCATTTAGACATTTTACAAGTCCCAAAACCGAAAACAAGGAGTTCGTTTTCGGGGTACAATCCGTATTGGAAACGCTACGATCAGGAAAAGAAATCGACCGTTTACTTGTACAAAGGGAATTAGGGAATACCGAAATCTTGGATTTGGCACGTGAGAAGGGAATACAGGTTCAAAAGGTTCCTTTGGAAAAACTGAATCGAATTACGCGCAAGAATCACCAAGGTGCCATCGCTTTCGTTTCTGCTATCCATTACGCCAAATTGGAAAATGTGATTGCTGATACCTTTGAAAAAGGCCAAACTCCATTTATTCTGATATTAGATCGAAT
This sequence comes from Bacteroidota bacterium, assembly GCA_039798865.1. Classification (GTDB taxonomy): domain Bacteria; phylum Bacteroidota; class Bacteroidia; order Cytophagales; family Spirosomataceae; genus Aquirufa. Next base: position 882 of record JBDKFF010000312.1, on the reverse strand, counting down.
CACCGACGTGCGTAATTTTGGTGCGATTGCCCGTACAGCAGAATGTGCAGGTGTGCATGCCATTGTCATTCCTGCCCGCGGCGCCGCACAAATCAATGGAGACGCGATGAAAACATCATCAGGAGCGCTGAACTTCATTCCGGTTTGTCGGGAAGATAGCCTTTTACAAACCATTGATTACCTTCAAAACGCGGGACTAAAAGTCGTAGCTTGTACCGAAAAAGGGCGCAGTTCTGTGTATGCCGTGGATTACAGCGGCCCCGTTGCCATCATCATGGGATCGGAAGAAGATGGTATCTCCGACGAGCTTATACGTAAATCGGATGATTTAGCTGTTATCCCACAAAGTGGCCAGGTCGGTTCATTAAACGTATCTGTGGCGGCAGGTGTTGTGATATTCGAAACTGTACGCCAACGAAGCATTTAATTTTTACGTAAGATTTGTGTTGCCGAAGCTTGCGCTTTCGGCAAAATAGTCACGTCGGCAATATTCACATGTGCCGGCGCCATCACGACATAGCGAATTAAATCGGCAATATCTTCCGCCACCAATGGTTCAAAGCCTGCATATACTGCATCGGCACGTTCCTGATCCCCTTTAAAGCGAACTGCGGAGAAATCTGTATTGACTGCCCCGGGTGCCACGTTCGAAACCTTTATTCCGTGCACATTTAAATCTTGTCGCATACCTTGAGAAAGCGCCTCAACAGCCGCTTTGGAGGCACAATATACATTTCCATTCGGATATACTTGCTTGCCCGCAATCGAAGATAAATTAATGATATGTCCCGAAGCCCTCGCAATCATACCGGGAATGACCATTCGAGATACATTTAATAAACCATCTACATTGCTATGCATCATGGCATCCCAGTCGGCCAC
>JBDKFF010000311.1:0-4054 GCA_039798865.1 Bacteroidota bacterium | reverse complement strand
GTTTATGAAATGCGATTTCCATGCATTGCTCAATGATGCAGGATGCTTCTTTGATACCAATGATATTCTGATGCTCAGCGAGCGTTAAAACAGTTTCTGCCGACATGTTTATCCCCGTTCTTCCTGGAATGTTGTACATAATTACTGGTACAGGACAAGCATCTGCGATAGCTTGGTAATGAGCAATTACCCCACGTGCACTTGGTTTATTGTAATATGGACATACGGACAAAATGGCATCAATACCCTCAAAATTCGTTTCCTTAATTTGTTTAATTAAGCTCTCTGTATTATTGCCACCTAATCCATAGACAATTGGTAATTGGCGGTTGTTGCTTTCCTGAATTGTCGCAACAATTTTTTTCTTTTCATCCGCTGTTGTGGTAGCAGATTCACCAGTCGTTCCTTGAACGACAAGGTAATCAACGCCTCCCTGGCTGACATGCCCTACTAACTTAGCTAAACCTGTCCAATCAATGGAACGGTCGGCATTCATAGGTGTTACTAAGGCTGGAGCAACGCCATGAAATTTTGGTAATGATTGTGATTGCATAAATTAGGTAAGAAGTGCTATAAACTCTTCTTCGCTTAAGATTTTAATATTTAATTGATTTGCTTTCTCTAATTTGGCGGGTCCCATGTTGTTGCCTGCCACGAGGTAATCGAGTTTTGAGGAAATACTAGAAACAACTTTACCGCCATTTGCTACTATTTTATCCTTCAACTCATCACGTTCGAAGTTTTCAAATACGCCCGAAATTACGAAACTTTTTCCGACTAAAGCTTGCCCCTCCAAGACTATTTCTTGGATTTCTTCGGCCAACTGTACATTGGCAATTCTGAGCTTTTCGATGATACTTAAATTATTGGGATCATGGAAATACTCTTGGATACTGACAGCAATTCTTTCTCCTATCTCGGGAACTGCGACTAATTCTTCAAAACTAGCTTCTTTCAATCGATCGATACTCTGAAAAGCAATAACTAATTTCTCTGCAATAGTAGCTCCTACATGGCGAATACCTAAACCAAATAAGACTTGTCGAAATGGTATTTCTTTTGATTTTTGGATCGAACTTAAAATATTTGATATGGATTTAGCTTGAAATCCTTCCAAGCCTAGAAAACTTTGCTCATTTAAATCATACAAATCTGCTGCATTACGGATAATCCCTTTTTCAACGAAAAGATCAATCGTTTCTGTACCAAGGTTTTCAATGTTTAAAGCCTTACGTTGAATAAAATGTTCGATTCGGCCTTTAATTTGTGGCGGACAGTGAGTCTCGTTTATACAGTAGTGATTTGCCTCCCCTTCATTTCTAACTAATTCCGTTTCACATGCGGGGCAATGAGTTGGGAATTGAAATTTATTCGCATTAGGAATTCGTTTAGATGCATCTACCCCGGTAATTTTTGGGATGATCTCTCCTCCTTTTTCGATAAAGACTGTATCTTTTTCGTGTAAATTCAAGCGTTCCATCTCGTTGGCATTATGAATGGATGCTCGTTTAATGACTGTTCCTGCTAAATAAACCGGTGCTAAATTGGCCACGGGTGTTACATTCCCCGTTCTTCCCACTTGGTACGAGATACTCTCAATGCTTGTATGCGCAATTTCCGATGGATATTTGTAGGCTATAGCCCAACGAGGAGATTTAGCTGTAAATCCCAATCGCTCTTGTTGGCCTAAATCATTGATTTTTATGACAATACCATCTGTATTGAGCGGTAGATCATTTCGTTTCTCTTCCCAATCTGCAATGTATTGCAGTACTTGGTCTATATTTTTGCATTTTCGGTAGGTAGGTGAAACGGGGAATCCATTCTTTTCTAGTAGTAATAAACCTTCCTCATGTGTTTGAAAAGGAATTTCATTCCCAAGGTATGCATAGACAAAGCATGCCATATTTCGTTGGGCTACGATACTGGAATCTTGTAATTTAAAAGTTCCTGATGCTGCATTGCGAGGGTTAGCTAAGGGCGCCTCTCCTTGTGCCATTTTTTCAGCATTGATTTTGTCGAATGAGCTTATGGGCATATAACCCTCTCCTCTTACCTCAAAACTGCTCGGAAGTTCGTTGGATGAAATAAAGTGAGGAATGCTTTTAATTGTTTTTACATTATTGGTAATGTCGTCACCACGCGTTCCATCTCCACGGGTTACCCCTTTGACTAATTTTCCATCTTCATACCAGAAAGAAAGAGCCACACCGTCAAATTTTAATTCACAAATATATTCGTAGGCTTCATCGCCTAATGCTTTTTGAATTCTTTCGTCAAAATCTCTTAAATCAGTTTCATTGTACGTATTCCCTAATGAAAGCATCGGGAATTGATGGGTTACCGACTTGAAGTTTTTGGTAATCGTTCCACCCACACGCTTCGTTGGACTATTCGCCAAGGCAAACAAGGGATTTTCAAATTCAAGTTTTTGAAGTTCAGCGAGGAGTTTATCGAAAGCTTCATCCGTAATTAGGCTTTCATTTAACTGATAATATGCATGGTTGTAGTAATTGATTTGGTCAACCAGTTCCTGCATCTTTTTTTGTATGTCCATACGCTAAAATTTAATAAACAAAGTTAATCCTAATCTCATCAGAAATAAACCTTAGCGAATATTTTTCATACCTTTGTTAAATGGAAAAGTTAATCATTGCACCCTCTGTTTTGGCAGCTGATTTTGCCAATCTTGAAAGTGAAACTAAAATGTTAAATGAATCGGCTGCACAATGGATTCATATTGATGTGATGGATGGCGCTTTTGTACCCAATATTTCTTTTGGATTCCCCGTATTAGAGGCTATTGCAAAGCACACAACTAAGTTTTTAGATTGTCATTTGATGATTGATAAACCAGAGCGCTACATTGCACAGTTTGCAGCAAGTGGAGCTAACATGATTACTGTACATGCAGAGGCTTGTCCACATTTGCATCGTACTATCCAACAAATTAAGTCAGAGGGATGTATGGCTGGAGTTGCCATTAATCCTGGTACACCGGTGTCCGTCTTAGCGGATGTAATTGGTGATTTGGATTTGGCATTAATCATGTCAGTAAATCCAGGTTTTGGTGGGCAAAAGTTTATCCCACATGCGATACAAAAAACGGCTCAACTTAAAGAGATGATTCGTACGACAGGGAAAGATATTTATCTGGAAATTGATGGTGGAGTGAATCAAATTAATGCAGCAGCTTTACACCATGCAGGTGCGAATGTATTAGTAGCGGGTAGTTTTGTTTTTGCATCTGAAGATCCGAAAGCTACGATTCAAGAATTACTTTCTTTGGCCTAGGTATTTATGTTTAAATCACTTGGAACGTTTTTATTGACGTGTTTGCTGTTTCAATCTACAGCGCAATCCGTTCAATGGGCCTCTAAAGTGATGTCTTTTTCGAGTGAATACGCTGACCCACTTTTAGGAAAAGAGTATCGTGCTTTGCATATACTCGGTCGGCCGAGCAAATATCCTAAATTCGAAGCTAGCCCAAGTGCATGGCAATCGTTAACTCCAGACAATCCCTCAGGTGAGTTTATTATTGTATCCTTTGATACGGCCAAAGTAATAAAACAAGTAGCGATATTCGAAAATTATGGAGCAGGTTCCATAACCCGAGTGGATGCTTTGGATGAAAATAATAAGATATTCCTTCTAAAAGAGTTTTCGCAAGGTTATGCACAATCAAGCGGTCAAATCACTCGAATTCGTTTACCTAATCCAAGCAATTTTAAGGTCAAGTCAATCAAAATAAGTATGAATTCGCTTCGCGTTCAAGGGTTTTCGCAATTGGATGCTGTGGCAATATCGGATTCAGAATTACCTATTGAAGATAAAATCAAATTAGAGTCAGATCCGAATGCCTATTTGGTAAAAGAAAATCTAGGAACAGGTATTAATTCGAAATTTAATGAAATCTGCCCGGTAGTAAGTCCTGACGGGAAGCGTTTATATTTTACACGTTGGAAACATCCAGATAATTTGGGAGCGATGAAAAACCAAGATATTTGGGTCGCCCAATTAGGGGAAAAGAATAAATGGGAAAAAGCAACACTAT
>JBDKFF010000310.1:0-3327 GCA_039798865.1 Bacteroidota bacterium | reverse complement strand
AGGGCTACAGGACAATATGCGGATTGGATTCAGGGTTATGGATACCAGTTTTGGCGGAGTCGGCATAATTCCTTCCGAGGCGATGGCGCCTATGGGCAATACATCCTGATGATGCCAGATCAAGATGCCGTATTAATCATCACCTCGGAATCCCAGGATTTGCCGGATGATTTAAACCAAGTTTGGGCGAATTTGCTTCCTGCTTTTCAGGCCAAAGCGCTCCCAAGCAACCCCAAGGCCTTAGCTGCCTTAAAAGCATTAAATGCCTCCCGACAATTAGAAGCACCCATTTCGAGCCAAGCAAACAAGCCCCTGAATACCGAATTGAACCTCGATAAAAACCCATTTGATTTTACTAAGATGGCGTTGAAAACGAACGGGGATGCTGCGACATTGACCATTACCACCAAAGATTCAACTCAGCATACCTTTAAACTAGGGTTTAGAACCTGGGGAATCGGCAAATCGAATTTGGTGGGGCCCTATATGCTACGTGCCGCGCGCGTCGATTTAGCGAAAAAAGCACCGTTTGATTATGCAGGAAGCTATCGAATATTAGATGATCAATCGATTGAAATTACCCTTCGTTATTTCGAAAGCCCGCATCATTGGACGATGATATGGAAGTCGAATGGCCTAGAGGTGGTTAATTCGTATGAACCAGGTACGAAAATTGAGGTAAAATCTAAGAACTAAGAGTTGAGAACTATGAACTAAGAACTAAGAGTTGAGAACTAAGAACTAAGAGTTAAGAATTAAAATATACTACTTACTACTGAACACTGACTAATGCCCACTAACTTATACCACTTAACTCTTAGTTCTTAGTTCTTAACTCTTAGCTTTTACCGTTTTCGTCGCAAAATTCCCCCATCTGCAAATTATTTAAAAAAGGATGCTTATACTTGGTTATTCAAACCTAATTGACCTATGAAAAATAAATACAACAACTCCCGTCGGCAATTTTTAGCAGCCGGCTCACTTGCCTCTTTAGGCCTCTTATTCGCAAAACCTGCCGTATTTGGATTTGCATCAGCTAAACCGGATTCCAAGTTTGGTGGTGTTCAAATCGGTTGTATTACCTATTCGTTCCGGAGTATGCCAGGATCTGTGGATGACATCATCAATTACCTCACGCAATGCGGTATTTCCGCTACGGAACTCATGGGAGATGCCGTGGAAGAATACGCAGGTAAGCCCGCTAATCCAGTTCAGATGCGTTGGGTTCCAGGTCAGCCACGTCCAACCTTGACGGATGAGCAAAAAGCTGCGATGAAGAAATACCAAGAAGATGTGAAAGCTTGGCGTGAATCGGTTTCCATGGATAAATTCAAAGAAGTTCGTGCCAAATTAGATAAAGCAGGCATCAGCGTATATGCTTACAAACCCAATGCATTTAGTCCAAACAATTCAGACGGAGAAGTGGAATATGCATTGAAGACCGCTAAAATCTTAGGTGCTAAATCCGTGACCGTTGAATTACCAACAGATCCTAAACAAACCCAACGTTTGGGTGATCTTGGTCAAAAACACGGCATTTACTTCGGATACCATACACATACGCAAGTCAAAGATACCGTTTACGATGAGGCTTTGGCACAATCCCCATACAACTCGATCAACTTAGATGCAGGTCACTACATCGCCGTAGGCGCGCCACATACAGCAGCTACTTTATTGGCTTTCATAGAGGCGAAGAAAGATCGCATCACATCCATGCACATCAAAGACCGTACCTCAAAAGAGAACGGAGCGAAGAATTTGGTTTGGGGAACGGGAGAAACACCTTTGAAAGAACTCTTGACCGCGATGAAGAAAAATAAATACAAGTTCCCGGCAACCATCGAATTGGAATACGACATTCCTGCGGGGTCTGATGCGGTAGCTGAAGTTAAAAAATGCGTGGAATACGCGAAAGCGATTTTAGTCTAACAGACGAATCTCACTCAGATGATCAATCAAGTCGGAGGCCACCAAAGAGGCCTTCGACTTTTTTTGTATCGCCAAATCGCCCGATAATCCATGTATGTAAGCCCCCAAGCGTACCGCCACATCCGGCGCATATTCCTGCGCACACAGGGAGGCAATAATACCCGTCAACACATCTCCTGAGCCAGCGGTCGCCATCCCATCATTTCCCGTGCTGTTGATGTAAAGCTCTTTGGAATCCGTCACCACAATCGTAGGGGCGCCTTTTAATAATAATTGACACGCATAGGTCGACACAAAATCCAAAGCTTGTTTATCTCGATTCACGGCATCATATTCCAAGCTTCCTAAACGTGCAAATTCACCCGGATGCGGTGTCAGTATATGGTGCGGTTTAACCTGTGAAATCAAGGATTCATAGGAACCCAAAAGGGTTAAGGCATCGGCATCAAAGACGATAGGCCCTGCGTAATTCTGTAAAAGAAATTCTAAGTTCCGACGAACCTGAATCGAAAATCCTAAACCAGGACCAAATGCAATGGCATCATAGGGTTCCAAATTTATCGTAGATAAATCCGACTCCGTGCGGTACATAATCTCGGGGCTATGGGCCAACAAAGGTCCGACGCCCTCTTCGGGAATCATCGCAGTCACCATCCCACAACCCGAATGCAAAGCTGCGCGCGCACACAAAAGTGCAGCACCCACTTTACCTGAGCTACCGGCAATAATCAAAACATGCCCGAAGGATTTCTTATGTCCATCGGGCTGTCTCTTATGTTTAACTTGATTAATCCAAGGAAGGTCTATTCGATTCATAGACCTAAATATAAGCAATTAATTAATAGGCCGTGATGGTTTCAATCGAACCGTCCGGACGATATTTTAATTCGGTCACTTTGATGTTGCGGAGGTGCGTTTTGCCCGACAACTGTACATCGTGGAAATACAAATACCATTTTCCATTTTGTTCGATAATCGAATGGTGATTAGTCCATCCTTTGACAGGCTTTAGGATCACTCCTTGATACGTAAAAGGACCATACGGGCTTGTGCCTGTGGCATAGGCGATGTTGTGCGTATCCCCTGTTGAATAGGAGAAATAGTATTTTCCCTGATATTGATGAACAAATGCAGCTTCAAAGAAACGGCGATCGTGATCCGAAGAAAGTAAGATTTTTCCGGATGCATCTAGAATCTGTACATCCCGTGGCTTTTCGGCTAAGACCTTCATGTTCTTGTCCAATTTAGCCACTTTCGCCATCAATGCCGGTTGCTCATTCGCCGGTTGGCTATCATCATTTGCCATGTAATGCCCCATTTTCCAGCGCTGCAATTGACCGCCCCAAATACCTCCAAAATACATGTAATGACTGCCATCTTGGTCTTTAAATACAC
>JBDKFF010000309.1:0-7379 GCA_039798865.1 Bacteroidota bacterium | reverse complement strand
TTCAAGCCGGAACACTACCGTTACTAGGATTTTTTTCTTCCAATCAAAAGCTGCACTCACAAGGTGCAGCTTTTTTTATATCTTTAATTTCATTAATTAAATCGATGACTTACAAACTACTTCTTATCCTGCTTTTGCCCTTCGGAGTTTGGGCGCAACATTTTAGTCATGCCGACAGCCTTCGTGGCACCTTAAGTCCAGCCAGAGCTTGTTTTGATGTCAAACATTATGACCTCCGTGTTTCCGTAAACCCGTCCGAAAAAAGCATCTCAGGAAGTAACAGCATTCGCTTTATTACAACTCAGAAAACATCCGAAATACAATTGGACCTATTCGCGAATATGGTCATCGATGAAATCCGTTGGGCAGGTCAAAAAGCAAAATTCCGTCGGGACGGAAATGCCGTCTTCATTCAAGCTGGCAAGGAAATCCCAGCGAAACAAGAGCAAACCGTTTTTGTCAAATACCATGGATTACCTCGGCCTGCCGTAAAACCACCTTGGGATGGCGGATTTTCCTGGACCAAAGACCCCCAAGGAAATCCCTGGGTTACCGTTTCCTGTGAGGGATTAGGCGCCTCCGTTTGGTGGCCCTGCAAGGATCATCCCTCCGACGAGCCCGAATCAATGGATATTCGTATCGAAGGACCGAAAGGATTGATTAGCGTGTCGAATGGAAACTTGATTGAAAAGAAAAGTCATCAAACGACTGATGAATACCATTGGCGGGTAAGTTACCCCATCAATCTGTACAACGTCAGCATCAACATGGCGAATTATGCGCATTGGTCTAAAAAGCTGACCCAACTAAATGGCAAGTCCTTGGATTTAGATTACTATGTGTTAAAAGAAAACGAGAAAGTAGCTAAAAAGCATTTCGAACAAAGCGAGGAAATGCTTCGCATTTTCGAGAAATACTTTGGCCCCTATCCTTTCCCTAAAGATGGGTATGCATTGGTGGAAACCGACTACTGGGGCATGGAGCACCAAAGCGCCGTGGCTTATGGCAATCATTACAAGAACAATAAATTTGGTTTTGACTTCATTATCATTCACGAATCAGCCCACGAGTGGTTTGGAAATTCGATTTCCTGCTCTGACCACGCCGATTTATGGATTCATGAGGCCTTGGGAACCTATGCCGAAGCCATTTACGTAGAGGAGAAATTTGGCAAGGCAGAGGCACAGAAATACCTGAATAACCAACGAAACAACATTCGATACGCATTCCCTATTGCGGGCCCATACCAAGTAAATTACCAGCATCCTGATTCCGATATGTATTTCAAAGGAACCTGGATGTTCCATACGCTCCGAAACATCATCAACAATGATGCCCTTTGGTTTAAAACCCTGAGAGAATTTTGTCTGGCATTTTACCACAAGAACACGAATACGGCAGAAGTGGTGGAATATTGGTCCAAGCACCTCAATAAGCCAATCAAACCCTTATTCATGCATTATTTGTATCAGGTCAAAAACCCGAACTTACAATACCAGATCAATCAAACGGGCTCTAGCTACACCCTCCGGTATCGTTGGGCGAATCTAGGAGATGAAATCAATTTTCCTTTGGTGCTAAAAACAGGTGAAAAAATAATTCCGAAATCGCAATGGCAGGAAGTGCAATTGGATCACAGCCCTCAATTCGATGAAGAACGCTATTTATTTGACAAAGAATTGCTAAAATAAATCGCTGAAATCCTGTATTTTTGTAACAAATTAAGACAATCAAAAAATGAAATTTGGCGTAATCGTATTTCCGGGTTCCAATTGTGATGATGACACCGTTGGCGTTATTCAAAGTTTAGGCCATGAGGCCGTTAAATTATGGCACAAGGACACCGATTTACAAGGTTGTGATTTCATTATCGTACCGGGTGGCTTCTCGTATGGAGATTACCTACGTTCGGGTGCAATTGCGCGCTTTTCGCCGATCATGGACCACGTGATTGAATTTGCTAAAAATGGCGGTTATTTAATGGGGATTTGCAATGGCTTCCAAGTATTAGTAGAGGCACATTTATTACCCGGCGTACTTTTGCGTAATAACTCGCAAAAATTCATTTCGAAAAATATCTATTTAAAAGCAGCTACCAACAATGCGCTTTTAACCCAAGAATTAGACTTAAATAAAGCCTACAAAATACCGATTGCACACGCCGAGGGTCGTTATTTCGCCGACCAAGCTACTTTGGCATCTTTGCAAGCGAATGACCAAATCTTGTTCTACTACTGCGATGCTGAGGGTAAAGTGACCGAGGACGCAAATCCGAATGGGAGCTTATTAAACATCGCAGGTATTTGCAACGAAGGTCGTAACGTGTTTGGTTTGATGCCTCACCCTGAGCGAGCAGCTGATCCCGATTTAAATAATACGGATGGCTTGGAGATCATGAAGCAATTAATACTCGAATTAGCATAAACACAAAAGGCGCGAATCTCGCGCCTTTTTTTTGCCATCTGTAGAGACGCGATACCTCGCGTCTTTTTTTATATTGAATGTAGAGACGCGATACCTCGCGTCTATGTTACGCGACACCACGGGTATGTTTTTTTATGTTGATAGTGCAGACGCGATACGTCGCATCTATCAAGAAAAAGACGCGAGGTATCGCGTTACTACAATTATCTCAAATCATTTACCTCTACGCCAGGAAACGACTTCTTGTTGAAGGTAAAATATGCATCATCAACTCCAGCCTTCGGATTTAATTTCGTTACGCTAAACGCTTGTTTCTTTCCGGCTTTGTTGATGATCGTCCAGGACTTCACCGTAAAATCCGCAGCATTGATTTTAAGTGTCACATTCTTTACTTGAACCGCTTTACTCGTTGGCGTCATTTCAACGGTTGCTACGCCACCCGATTCACTCACCAACGTAAACTTATAGCCTTTCTTATCAAACGTATAAATTTTGGCAGGATTCAAATCCCCATCGGCCGGATCAAAGGCAGAAATATTTACCTCGTTAATTTCCTTGATATAGGTCGCCACTTCTTTGCCATTATTAAAGATTTCCTGACCAGCTGTCTTTAAACGAAACTTAGTTCCCTTCACCGTGATTGACCCACTCATGGTATTTCCACCATCCGTTTGATAGGAGAAATTAGCCGAGAAAGAACCCATGCTCTTATATTTCTTTTGCATCCCATCAATTAAGCTTATCGCTTTATTCGATTGCGCCCAAACTGGCAAGGACAATAATAGAAATGCTACGAATGTCTTCATTATTTTAAATTTTTCAAGATTTCCTCTAATTCCGTTTCCGATTTAACCAATACCTCCCGGGCCTTGGAACCTCCAAATGAACCCACGATTCCCGCAACTTCCAATTGGTCAATTAGACGACCCGCACGGTTGTAGCCCAACTTCAACTTTCGCTGAATCAACGAAGTACTACCCTGCTGATGCATCACCACCAAACGCGCCGCTTCGTCAAAGAACGAATCCCGATCCCCTAAATCGACGTCGCCACGTTCTTGACCTCCCATTTCATCCGAATCAGGTTCTGGCAATAAATAGGCCGACGTATATCCCTTTTGGTTACCGATAAAATCACAAATCTCTTCCACCTCCGGCGTATCCACAAATGCGCATTGCAAACGAATTACCTCGGATCCCATCGATAATAGCATATCACCCATGCCGACTAATTGATCCGCTCCTCCCGCATCCAAAATCGTACGCGAATCGATTTTCGACATTACCTTAAAGGATAGACGCGCAGGGAAGTTGGCCTTAATCGTACCCGTAATCACGTTAACCGAAGGTCGCTGCGTAGCCACCACCAAGTGGATACCAATCGCACGGGCTAATTGTGCCAAACGCGCAATCGGATGTTCTACCTCCTTACCGGCGGTCAACATCAAGTCGGCCAACTCATCGATCACCAACACGATATACGGCATAAAGTCATGCTCGTTCGGATTCAATCGACGATTGATGAATTTCTGATTGTATTCTTTAATGTTACGGCAACCCGCATCTTTCAGCTTGTCGTAACGCATATCCATCTCCTTACACAAGGAATTCAAGGTAGCAACAACCTTCTTCGTATCCGTAATAATCGCCTCCGCAGAATCCGGTAAACAAGCTAAGAAGTGACGCTCTAATTTGTTGAACAACGACAATTCCACCTTCTTCGGATCCACCAAGACGAACTTCAAGGTCGATGGATGCTTCTTGTAAATCAACGAAGTGAGCAACATATTCAAACCTACCGATTTACCTTGACCCGTAGCTCCTGCCATCAATAAGTGAGGCATTTTGGCCAAATCCGTCACGAAGATTTCATTCGAAATCGTCTTACCTAAAGTGATTGGCAAATCGAAGGTCGACTTCTGGAATTTCTCGGAACCGATCACCGCACGTACCGGCACCATTTCACGATTCTTATTTGCTACCTCGATACCAATAGTCCCTTTACCCGGCATTTGTCCAATAATACGAACACCCATGGCCGCTAAGGAAAGCGAAAGATCATCCTCCAAGGAAGTAATCTTACTAACACGAACACCGGCCTTTGGCACAATCTCATATAAGGTTACCGTGGGCCCGATCGTCGCCTCGATCTTCTGAATACCAATACCATAGTTCAACAAGGTCTCGACAATCTTCTCTTTATTCTCCTTCAGCTCATCCATTGTCACCTGTGTGGTCTGATTCTTTTGATCATATTCCTTTAACAGGTCGAGCGTCGGATATACATAATTTGGCAAATCTGCCGTCGGATCATACAGGCCAAATTGCGCCACCAAATCATTCGCCTGAACAGTTGTCGTTACCGGTGTTTCTTCAACCTCCTCTGCAGCATCATCCTCATCCGCCACTTTAAATGTGAATGGCGTTTCATCTACTTCTTCCAATGCCGCCTCCGCAATTTGTTCTTCTACCACTGGTAAATCTGCCGGCAAGACATCCGCTTCATCCTCTAACTTAACCGGTGGAACATGCGGACGATAGGTTTCTAAATCTTCGTTATCTACATGGTAAGTAGAATCATCATTGTCATCAAACAAGGGCACTTCCTCTTCGGTCTCATCTGTAATAATGCCGCCTCCTGAAGCTGCAGCCTGAATTTTGGGCTTCGCTGGATTCCATTGATAAAATAGAATGAAGAAAACCAAACCTGCGAATGATATCGCTGCCACTGCCAAGTAACCAATCAATTGAATTAATTTTTCGCTCACAAAATAGCCAACGCCTCCACCGATGGAATGTGGTAAATCCAACTGATAGACAAAGAATCCAGACAACAAAGACCCCCAAATAACATAGAAAATAATTTGCCAAGTCATTCGGTCTAAGGGGTAAATCTCCTTCTTAAATACCAACTTTATACCTGACAAAATGAATAAAGGAACGAGTAAAAGCGATGACCAACCAAAGGTTCTAAACAAAAAGAAATGTGCAATCTTGGCTCCCAATAAGCCCGCCCAGTTTTTAACCGGTATATCAGAACCCGAAATAACATCCACAACACCCTCGGAAACCTCACTTTGATCGGCTACACCCGCAAAGAAACTCGAGACAAAGGCCAACAACAAAAGTCCACCTACAAGAAATAAAAAGCTACCAAATATTAAACGGACACGATACGCAATCTCAGCAGGAGTCTTCGGCTTGCGGCTTTCATTATCAAAATTAATCTGAAGGGTACTCGTGGGGTTAACTATCTTCTTTGCCATCTAAAAACAAACATATTTAAACATATAAATTTCGACTTTTTACGCCGATTTACAAAATCAAATTTACAGGCCCACCTGTACAATTCCCTGATTGATTTTTTTAATCAAGGCAGGACCCTCATAAATAAAACCGGTGTAAATCTGAACCAATGAAGCACCCGCTTTTAACTTCTCCAATGCATCCTCCGCAGAATGTATCCCTCCTACCCCAATGATTGGAATTTGACCTTGTGATTTCTGATGAATATAAGCAATTACCTCCGTTGATCGCACGCGTACCGGCTTACCACTCAATCCCCCTTGTTCGGAAGTAAGTGCATGATCCGATGTTAAGCCCTCCCGCGATAAAGTCGTATTGGTCGCAATCAAACCCGCGATCCCCGTTGATAAGACAATCTCGATGACATCATCCAACTGCTCATTCGTTAGATCCGGTGCGATCTTCAATAAAATCGGTTTCTGAACCGGCTTCGCTGCATTTAAGCCTTGTAAACGATTTAATAATTGTTGCAGAGGCTCCTTTTCTTGCAATGCTCTCAGATTAGGCGTATTCGGCGAACTGACGTTAACCACAAAATAATCAACCACATCGTACAAGGCTTCAAAACCCAAGCAATAATCTTCCTCCGCCTGATCATTTGGGGTAATTTTATTCTTTCCCAAATTCCCTCCCACAATGACCTTCGATGTCCGAACCGCTAAGCGTTGCTTCATCGCCTCCAATCCATCATTATTAAATCCCATCCGATTAATAATTGCCTCATCCGAAGGCAAACGAAATAAACGCGGTTTATCATTTCCTGCTTGCGCATTCGGAGTAACCGTTCCCACTTCAATGAAACCAAAACCTAAATTGGCAAATTCATCGACCAACAAAGCATTCTTATCAAATCCTGCGGCCAAACCAACGGGATTCGGAAATTCAATACCAAAAACCGTTCTTTTTAAACTGGGATGCTCATACCCATAGATCCAACGAAAAAGTGCAGGAATGCCAGAAATTCGCATGGAAAACTTGATAATATCGGCCAACAAATAGTGAGCACGCTCCGGGTCAAAAAGAAAAAAGAAGGGTTTAATCAGGTATTGATAAAACATAAATAAAGGCTTGATTCACAAAGAACAAAAATACGAAATAGCCCTCGATTATGGGAATAATTCAAGGATTATCTGCAAAATCAAAAGACAATTCAAAATAAACCCAAAGCCCACAAGGCCAATTCAAAAAAAAGATTAATTTTAAATCACCTTCCAGGTAATCAAGCATTTAATAAATTACAAAGCCTATGTTAAGTCGTGTAGCCAACTCCATTTATTGGATGAATCGATACATTGAACGCGCAGACAATTACGCGCGCTTCATTTCTGTGAATTTCAACCTAGCACTTGACCTACCACCCAACGTTCCAGAACAATGGGAGCCTTTGATCGTCGCGACAGCGGATCATTATAATTTTTTCGAACATTACCCCGCGGCAAATCGAGAAAATGTCTTGCATTTTATGACCTTCGATGAAAGCAACCCAAACTCCATTTTATCCTGCCTTTACAGTGCCCGAGAGAATGCTCGCACCATTCGGGAAAGTATTTCCAGGGAAATGTGGGAATATGTCAACCAAATCTACTGGAAAGTCAAAGACCGCGTCGAGGGAAGTAAAGACTGGGAAATATCCCGATATCAAGGTTTTTT
>JBDKFF010000308.1:0-4985 GCA_039798865.1 Bacteroidota bacterium | reverse complement strand
TGTTAATTAGGTTTTTTTATCTAAATTTGCAATCCTTTCTACGGGCATAGTATAATGGTAGTATGCAGGTCTCCAAAACCTTTGGTCAGGGTTCGAATCCTTGTGCCCGTGCAACGAAATTAACAAAAACCGATAATCGGTAAATTATGAGCAGTTTTACATCATTGATTAAGGAATCTTGGGTAGAAGTAACGGAGAACGTTACGTGGCCTAAATTCACGGACTTGCAATCAAGTTCTGTTTTAGTTTTAGTTGCCTCATTGATTTTTGCCTTATTGGTAGGAGTCGTAGATTTGGCGTTTAAATCTGGATTGGATTTATTCTATAGTTCATTTTAACCAGGGGCAACCCAATCCTAAAAAGCAATTTCCATGGCAGAGACTAAATGGTACGTTTTGAGAGCAATCTCGGGGCAGGAAAAAAAGGTAAAGACCTATATGGAAAATGAGCTTGCACGCCAAGGTGTGTCAGATTCTGTTCCACAAATTCTTATTCCAACAGAAAAAATCTATGAAATCCGTAAGGGGAAAAAAGTGATTCGTGAGAAAAACTTGTTCCCAGGATACATCATGGTGGAAGCTGATTTAGCGGGTGAGGTTAGCCACATTTTGACATCCACGCCGGGTGTGATTGGCTTCTTACAAACAACCAATGAGGAGCAAGAAGAAACGAAGATTGAAGGAGGTAAGACGAAAAAGGTCAAAGTGATCGTGAAAAAGCCGATGCCTTTAAGCCAATCGGAAGTGAATCGTATCCTAGGTAAAGTAGATGAATCTGCAGCCGTTGAGGAATATGCTTCAATCAGCTTCATTAAAGGTGAAACCGTTCGTGTGATTGATGGTCCATTCGCTTCTTTCGAAGGTACAGTAGAAGAAATTCACGAGAACACGAAAAAATTATCCGTTATGGTTAAGATTTTCGGACGTAATACTCCGTTGGAATTGAATTATTCTCAAGTAGAGAAATAAATAATATAGCAATATCAATAAAAAGCCCTGGCATGCCGGGGCTTTTTTGTTGGCAAGGAGAACACCCCCTTAATCATTTTTTGCAATTCCATTTGCATTCTAAATATTTTCCCTTAATTTTGCAGTCCGTTTAAAAAGCGGCATTAGGTCATTTGAAAATTTCAAAGGCCGAATGGGCCCGAATGTATTGTTACACAGGAAGGTCACCCGGAGGGGATTCAGATAAGGAAGCTTCCACCCTTATTGGCAGAAAAACCTCTAATTTCACTAAATAAACGATGTTTTAACATGGCAAAAGAAATAGCTGGTTACGTTAAGCTTCAATGCAAAGGTGGCCAAGCCAATCCTTCACCACCCATCGGTCCTGCATTAGGTTCGAAAGGATTAAATATCATGGAGTTCTGCAAGCAGTTCAATGCGCGTACTCAAGATAAAAACGGCGTAGTATTGCCGGTCCTAATTACCTATTACGCAGACAAATCGTTTGATTTCGTTGTAAAAACTCCTCCAGCGCCAATCTTGTTATTGGATGCTGCGAAAGTTAAGTCGGGTTCTGCTCAACCAAACTTGAAGAAGGTTGGTTCAGTAACTTGGGATCAAGTTCGCGTCATTGCGGAAACGAAGATGCCAGATTTGAACTGCTTTACAATCGAAGCGGCAATGAGTATGATTGCTGGAACGGCAAGATCAATGGGTATTACTGTTTCTGGTGATAAACCGTTCTGATTTAATCATCAGAAATAAACATTTTAATTAAAAGGTAATGGCAAAACTTACGAAGAAAAAAAAGGAAGCCCTATCAAAATATGATGCAACGCAAGCTTACACGCTTGATCAAGCTGCAGCTTTATTGAAGGAAATTTCCTATACAAAATTCGATGCCTCTGTGGACATTGATGTTCGCTTAGGAGTAGATCCCCGCAAGGCGGACCAAATGGTTCGTGGTGTGGTTGCCCTACCTCATGGAACTGGTAAAGACGTACGTGTACTCGTATTGTGTTCTCCAGATAAAGTAGAGGAAGCAAAAGCAGCCGGTGCTGATCACGTAGGATTGGATGATTACATTGCAAAAATCGAGAGCGGTTGGACCGATATCGACGTAATCATTACAATGCCAACAGTGATGGCAAAATTAGGCCGTTTGGGACGTGTGTTAGGACCTCGCGGTCTGATGCCTAATCCAAAGTCTGGTACAGTAACTTTGGAAGTAGGAAATGCAGTAAAAGAAGTAAAAGCTGGTAAAATCGACTTTAAAGTTGATAAAACTGGTATCATCCATACCTCAATTGGTAAGGTTTCTTTTGATGCAGCTAAAATTGCTGAAAATGCGCAAGAAGTTATCAACACCTTGTTGAAATTGAAGCCATCTTCTGCAAAGGGTACGTATGTTAAATCGATCAACTTATCTTCGACCATGTCTCCGGGCATCATCATTGATAAAGGATCTATAGCTGGATTGTAATCATGACAAGAGAAGAAAAAAATCAGATTATTGATGAGTTGAGCGAAAAGTTCGCGGCAACTCCGTACTTCTACATTGCAAGTACAGCCGGTTTAACAGTAGCCGAAGCAACGGAATTTCGTCGTATGTGTTTTGCAAAAGGTTTGGAATACAAAATCTTCAAAAACACTTTAATCGCGAAAGCCCTAGCAAAAACAGGTAACGATTATACTCCATTTGATGCTGAAGTCTTGACTGGCATGTCAGGTATCATTTTCTCACCAGAAGATGCTAAAGTACCTGCTAAGTTGATCAAAGAATTCAAAAAAGCAGCTGGAAAGGATAAAATCACATTCAAAGGAGCTTCCATCGAAGGTGGCTTGTACATTGGCGAAGGTCAATTGTCGGCACTAGAGAACATCAAGTCGAAGAACGAGATGATTGGAGAAGTTATTGGCTTATTGCAATCGCCTGCTAAAAATGT
Source organism: Bacteroidota bacterium (assembly GCA_039798865.1). Lineage (GTDB taxonomy): Bacteria > Bacteroidota > Bacteroidia > Cytophagales > Spirosomataceae > Aquirufa. Next base: position 2,092 of record JBDKFF010000308.1, on the reverse strand, counting down.
TGTTTCAGCATTGCTTAGTGGTGAGAAGAAATTGGCTGGTCTCGTTAAGACTTTGTCTGAGCGTCCTGAATAATTTTAACACGTTTAATCGGAGCTTAGCTCCAACAAATAATTAATTCTTAACAATTAAATTTTCAAAAAATGGCAGATTTAAAAGCGTTCGCTGAGCAATTAGTGAACTTAACTGTAAAAGAAGTAAATGAATTAGCTACTATCCTTAAGGATGAGTACGGTATCGAACCAGCTGCTGCTGGTGCTGTTATGGTTGCAGGTCCTGCAGCTGGTGGTGGCGCTGACGGTGGAGATGCTGCAGCAGAGAAATCATCTTTCGATGTGATCTTGAAGTCAGCAGGTCCTAACAAATTAGCGATCGTTAAATTAGTAAAAGACTTAACTGGTTTAGGTTTGAAAGAAGCTAAGGATGTAGTTGATGCTGCTCCAAAGGCTGTTAAAGAAGGTGTATCGAAAGACGAAGCTGAAGGTTTGAAGAAATCTTTAGAAGAAGCTGGTGCTGAAGTTGAATTGAAATAATTCAATTACCTGATTTATTAAAAAAGGGAATGGCAACATTCCCTTTTTTTTGGTTTATTTGATATTTGAATAGAAAGAACATGCGCGACATTATCCAACTCCTCCCCGATGCCATAGCCAATCAAATTGCGGCCGGGGAAGTCGTGCAACGCCCTGCATCCGTCGTCAAAGAACTCATGGAGAACTCCATCGATGCCGGCGCTACGTTCATCCAACTCATCATCAAAGACGCCGGAAAAGGTATCGTTCAAGTGATCGACAATGGATCAGGCATGTCAGAAACCGACGCACGCATGTGCTTCGAACGACACGCCACTTCCAAAATCCGCAAAGCCGAAGACCTTTTCAGCATAACCACCATGGGATTCCGTGGCGAAGCCATGGCCTCCATTGCCTCCGTGGCGCAGGTAGAGTTAAAAACAAAAAGGGCCGACGATGAACTAGGGACCTCCATTAAAATCGATGGATCCGTTCTGAAAAGCCAAGAAAGCATTCAAGCTCCCCAAGGAACTTCCATCGCGGTAAAAAACTTATTTTATAATATTCCTGCGCGCAGGAATTTCCTCAAGTCTAATCCCGTTGAAACGCGTCATATTTTAGACGAATTCCAACGAATCGCCTTAGCTCATCCAGAAATCAAATTCTCCTTCATTCAAAATGACCAGGAAACCTATGCCCTCCCCAGCGAGAAATTAGGCAAACGAATTGTCGACCTCTTTGGAAAAAGCTACCGCGAACAATTAGCCGCCTGCGAAGAAAATACCAGCTATGTATCCATCAAAGGCTACGTAGGCAAACCTGAGCATGCGAAAAAAACACGCGGCGAACAATTCTTCTTCGTCAATGACCGCTTTATCAAAAACGCATACCTTAACCACGCCGTAATGAGCGCCTATGAGCGTTTATTACCCGATGGCTCCTTCCCCTTCTATGTTTTGTTTCTAAGCATCGATCCGGCGCATATTGACATCAATGTACACCCGACGAAAACAGAGATCAAATTCGAAGACGAAAGGTCCATTTATGCCATTATTCAATCCGCTGTTCGTAAAACGCTCAGCATTCACAATCTGATTCCCTCGCTGGACTTTGATAGTAATGTGAATTTTCAAAATCCAAGTAATACCACCCATCGTCAAGAACCCCAATCGGCCTACAGCGATACCAGCCATAAACCGAAACCCGTTCAAGACGCTTGGAAAAAATTGTATGAAGGCCTCCAGAATAACATCGATGCCTTCGAACAACAAGCCCCTCAAAATCAAGCGGCCCTATTCCCCTCTGCCATGAACGAATATAAAACCGTTCAGAGCAAGGCAAATGAGCGATCAGATACGAGCCCGCAAACCAGCTTTCAGTCCATTCAAGTCCTGAATAAATACATCGCCGTGAGTATTTCAAGTGGTTTGTTATTGATCGACCAAAAGCGTGCCTATCAACGCGTACTCTATGATCAGTTCATGGATAATTTGCAACGGAAGAATGGGGCGTCCCAACAACTATTGTTCCCTCAGGTGTTGAATATTAATCCGGCCGACCAGATTTTATTGAGCGAAATCAC
>JBDKFF010000307.1:0-2690 GCA_039798865.1 Bacteroidota bacterium | reverse complement strand
TGGGTGTGCAAAGTGTATTTGGTAAGGTCTCTGAAGGAACCCTATCGAGTGGATTAAATATCGTAAATCCCTTAGCCTCGATAACCGTATTTGACGCGAAAACACAAAACTATACGATGTCCGCCGTCCATGACGAAGGGGATCGCGAAGGGGATGATGCCATTCGTGTGTTAACTGCGGATGGACTGGAGGTCGTGGTTGACTTAACCGTTCTTTACCGCATCCTGCCATCCAAGGCACCCACAATCTTGAAGGAAATTGGCCCCGATTACAAGGACAAAGTCGTTCGCCCGATTACGCGAACTATGATTCGTGACAATGCCGTGTATTACGATGCAGTAGCCTTATACTCCTTGAAGCGAAATGAATTCCAAGCCCGTATCTACAAAGATATTGAGAACAATTTCAAGAAAAGAGGTTTGGTCTTGGAACAACTCCTCATTCGTAACATCAATCTTCCTAACTCTGTGAAGCAAACGATCGAGTCGAAAATCAATGCCGAACAAGATGCGCAAAAAATGCAATTCGTTTTACTGAAAGAAAAGCAAGAGGCAGAAAGAAAGCGTGTAGAGGCGCAAGGTATCGCGGATTACCAAAAAATTCTATCAACGGGACTTAGCGACAAGCAATTGCAATACGAATCCATTATTGCGCAAAAAGAGTTAGCTAAATCACCCAATACCAAAGTAATCATCATGGGAGGCAACAAATCAGCGCCCATTATTTTAGGAAACAACTAATAAAAAAGGCTCCGAAAAATCGGAGCCTTTTTTATTTCTTTAAAATGGTATGACCCATTTTATCTCGTTTCGTCTTGAGGTATTGCTCATTGTGCGGATTTGAGGGAATCTCAATCGGAAGAGAATCTACTATCTCTAATCCGTAGCCCAATAATCCCGCGCGTTTCTTCGGATTATTTGAAATCAACTTAATCTTACGAATACCTAAATCTCGGAGAATTTGCGCCCCCACTCCATAGTCGCGCTCATCCATCGCAAAGCCTAATTCCAAATTCGCCTCGACCGTATCACGCCCCTGCTCCTGTAGTTTATAAGCCTTTAATTTATTCAATAAACCAATTCCTCGACCTTCTTGGAACATGTATAACACAACTCCTTTTCCAGCTTTTTCGACCATCTCCATCGCTTGGTGCAATTGACCTCCGCAGTCGCAGCGACATGAACCAAAAATATCTCCCGTCACACACGAACTATGCACACGGACCATGACAGGCTCATCGGCTTCCCATGTACCTTTAATCAAAGCCAAGTGCGTATCACCCGTGTTCTTCTGCTTATAAGCAATAAGGTCAAAATGACCCCATTCGGTAGGCATATCTACTCCAATTTCCCGTTGGATTAAAGATTCTGTCGCCAATCGATATTCAATCAAGTCCTTGATGGTCACCAACTTCATATCGAATTTATCTGCAATCTTCCGTAAATCGGGTAAGCGCGCCATCGATCCATCCTCATTCAGGATTTCAATCAAAACACCCGATGGCTTAAATCCGGCTAATTTGGCAAAATCCATGGAAGCCTCCGTGTGACCCGTCCGACGAAGAACTCCTTCGGAGCGGCTCTTTAAGGGGAATATATGTCCCGGCCGACCCAAATCCGAGGGCTTTGTAGCAGGATCCACTAATGCTTGAATTGTTTTTGCCCGATCTTGCGCAGAAATACCCGTGGTGCATCCATGTCCCAAAAGATCCACAGAAACAGTAAATGGGGTTTCATGCGAGGTAGTATTTTGATCCACCATCATCTCCAATCCCAGCTCAACACAACGATCATTCGTTAAGGAAACGCACATTAAACCACGTGCCTCACGAATCATGAAATTGACAATCTCAGGTGTAATTGCCTCAGAAGCACAAATGAGGTCTCCCTCGTTTTCCCGATTTTCATCATCGGCCACTATAATCATCTTCCCTTGACGAATATCCTCAATCGCATCTTCAATGCGGTCCAAACGTATACTTTCCTCCTGCATAATGTCCTATTTTAAAAACGAAAACACAAAGGTAAGCAGAAATAGTTCCCATTTTAGCTACCTTTGTCAGATAAAATCAAAGATTTGCGTATGTCCATCGAAGCCAAAAACCTCAGCAAAACCTATGGTACCCAACATGCGGTAGATGCCATTCAGTTTAAAGCGGATGCCGGGCAAATCGTTGGCTTTCTGGGACCCAATGGCGCGGGTAAATCCACGACCCTAAAAATGTTGGTTGGCCTCATCAAACCCAGTTCCGGAGAAGCATACTTAGCCGGAACACGCGTGGAATCGGATTCGGTAGCAATTAAGAAAACACTGGGATATTTAGCAGAGGACAATCCGGTATACCCCGACATGTATGTAAAGGAATTCTTGGCGTTTATCGCTTCGGTGCATGATCTACCCACAAAAACAAAAAATGCTCGGATTCAAGAGGTCATTGAATTGACGGGTCTACAAAAAGAACAGCACAAGAAGATTCACATGCTTTCCAAAGGCTACCAACAACGCGTAGGAATTGCTCAAGCTATTCTTCATAATCCGTCCATTTTAATTTTGGATGAACCCACCAGCGGTTTGGACCCGAATCAAATGGAAGAAATCCGTCAGCTCATACAGTCCTTAAAACCAGGAAGAACCATCTTGTTTTCCAGCCACATCCTTAGCGAGGTAGAAGCCATTTGCGACCGCTTATT
>JBDKFF010000306.1:0-7100 GCA_039798865.1 Bacteroidota bacterium | reverse complement strand
AACTTCTAAATCATCCACCTCAAAACGTACTTCTTTGCGTTTTAAGACCTCTTTAACCCGATTTACATCCACATGGAAGTTGATGCTATCATTCGACCGGTAAATGCGCTCATAACAGGTGTCATAAGCCATGATGTTTTCTCGGTATAAGATATCTCGATTCGCGCGGTCGATAATCCGTAAGAGTTTGGAATCGACAGTACTGACGTTGACCAATAATTCCGCGGCCGTATTGGCTTTTTGGCGAAGCCGACTGTAGAATTTATCCTTGTAATTTTCTTGTGTAAACAAATAGATAATTAAATACGAAACGAAAAGAATCGCAGAAACCAGATAGGTAAATTGGTACGTTAATCTGGAGCGTATTTGCATATTATTCCTGTCTAAGGATATATCCCATTCCGAATTGTGTGTGAATCAACTTGCTTGGGAAGCCTTTATCAACCTTTTTACGTAAATAATTTACATAAACTTCAATCAAATTTGAGCTGCCTTCGTCCTCCACTTCCCAGATGTTTTCCGCAATTTCAGCCTTGGAAATCACCTTTTCTTGGTTACGAAGAAAGTATTCCATCAACTGAAATTCTTTGGCGGTTAAATTGATTTTTTGACCAGATCGAGTTACAATTTTACTCGTAAGATCTAATTCCAAATCTGCGAATTTGAGTACTTGTGCTTCAATGAAGGTCTGATTGGATCGCTTAATTAATGCTTTTACTCGAGCCAAAAACTCTTTAAAATCAAAGGGTTTAGCTAAATAATCATCGGCTCCGGCTTCGAATCCCACTAATTTATCATCGGTGGTACTCAGGGCCGTCAACATCAATATAGGAGTCTGTATGCCCTCCGCGCGCAAATATTTACACAATTCCAAGCCATTCATGCCTGGTATAATAATGTCCGTTATAATAAGTTGGTAGGCTGTCCGCATCGCTAATTGCTTTCCCATATTGCCATCATAGGCCACATCGACCGTATAATGGTTCTCCTCCAAACCTTGTTTCAAGGATTGAACGGTCTTGGGCTCATCTTCAATTAGCAGGATTTTGATCATTTATTTTAGTAGGCTTACCAGGTCCGCAGGTGAATAATTGATTGATTTTAAGACTTTATTATCGGATTTCCGATACACCTTCCAAAGGCCATTTTCTTCCACGATTTCAGCTTCTGTTCCATCTTTATCTCGGTAGAATTTGACGGTTTGTTCAGCTTCCTCTAAACTTTGACATGCTTTGGACATGTTCGAACGCTGTACTTCATTAAATAAGTCGACAAAACGCTCACCCAAGCCAAATTCTAATACAGCACCCGATAAAACATATTGTAAATCACAGAGAGCATCGGCAATTTCAACTAAATCATTGGCCGCGATTGCCTCTTTTAACTCATCTAATTCCTCGGATAATAGACTAACACGCAACGCACATCGATCTGCATGAGGAATCGTTGGATTGGGTAAAATAGGCGCCCCAAAGGTTTTATGGAAGTCGGCAACTTGATTTAAAGAATCTAATTTTTGCATAAAAACAGGTATTATGCTTAAAATTAAGCATTTAATTAGGTATTTCTATTAGGCAAATGGCTTATTGAATGGAGAAAAATGCGTCTAACTTGTAAACACTTTTTTCATTTGTACACATTTTATCTACTTATCCACACAAAAATGTGGATAAGTGTTTTTCGATTGTGAAAAGATGTTCACAACTGTGGATAAGTCGTGGATAAGTGGAAAAGTCCAGAAAAGTTAATTACATCGGCCGACTCTCTGAAAAAGTGCCATCGGTATAAAAAATTAACACGCGCTCAATTTGTTTTTCCAATCGCTCGGGTTTAGCCGGCTCCACATGGGGAACAGTCGGTGCCGAAACAGTACTTTCCTTCTGACGTCTGAGATTTGATTGTACGATCGTTGGCTCAGGTAAAATATTTTTAGGCGATTCTGAGGGCGTTGCCGAAACGGCATCAAAAAGGGATGGCGAGGCAGCTGCTGACTCCTTTGGGGAACTCACACCAAGTGAAGCTCCTAAACTCCTGTCTTCAAATAGTAAATCCTCCGCACTGATCTCTGGGAAGACACGCAATATCTTCTGTACAACATCCAAACTAGGCTTATTACGTCCCGAAAGGATATGTGAGATGCTACTACGTGGTATTCCTAGTTTATCGGCAAATTGTGATGCACTAAGCTGCTTACGCTTAATTAACAATTCGATCTTTTCACTTAAGTTCATGATGTGCTTTTGTAAACAAATGGTATCACAAAAGTAAATCAAAAGTTAACAAAAACAAATCGAAAGATAAGAACAAATGTGAATTACAAAAGTGAAATACAATCAGCGTGCAAAGCAATCAGTTTACTTTTGTACAATGCTCCAACCCCCTTTTTAAAGTCTTTTTTGGACATACCCATCTGTGCATAAATCTCCTCAGCAGGACTCTTGTCATGCAATTGCAGGACTCCATTATTCTCCTTAAGCGCTGCTAGGATTCGTTCTGCTTGACTGTCTATGCGTACCATCCCCACAGGTTCTAAGCGAAGATCGAGCTTACCATCTGGACGTATGTTAGAAATGTAAACAGTGCAAGATTTTCCAAATGTTAAATTTGTAAACACTTGATTTTTGAATAGCATCCCTATTTTACAATTGTTTACTAAGCATTTGATTCCTAAGTCGGTGTGTTCAAAAGGAATTGCATCAACTTTGTCACCAATTGTAAATTCGGTTCCGTCGGTCAATGGTAAGAATTTTTCGATTCGGGCGGATGCGACGATACGATCAGTTTGACCATCTAGGTAAACATAGACTAAATAGGATCTGCCTACCGACATCTTTTGGAACTGTTGGCTGAAAGGAACGAATAAGTCTTTGGCAAGTCCCCATTCCATAAATACACCCAGGGGTGTAACAGCTTTAACCTCTAGATAAGCAAACTGATTGATGGTTGCTTTCGGTTTAAGCGTGGTTGCAATAATACGATCCTCCGAATCGCGATATATGAAAACATCAATATATTGATCTATTTCATAGGTTTCAGGGACATATTGCAGGGGAAGTAAGATTTCATCTTCGTATCCGTCGAGATATAATCCGAAGGGTACTTCCTTGATAATGCGTAGGTGATTGTATTCACCAATTTTTAATTCATTTTCCATAAAAAAACCCGGTTGTTAGAACCGGGTTGTAAAGGTAAGGATAGATTTTGGTTTAGACTACCACATTGTTTTCGCGCAAGGCTTGATTTAACGATGTTTTTAAGTCGGTACTCTCTTTACGTTTACCAATAATTAATGCACAAGGTACTCCATAGGTACCCGCTGGGAAGTTCTTTTGAATAGATCCCGGAATTACTACCGAGTTTTCAGGAACATAGCCAATGTATTCTACGGGCTCTGGACCCGAAACATCAATGATTTTGGAACTACCAGTAATGGTCACACCGGCACCTAATACGGCTTTTTTACCGATATGCGCTCCCTCAACGACAATACAACGGGAACCAATGAAGGCTCCATCTTCGATGATCACAGGTGCCGCTTGAGGGGGTTCTAATACGCCTCCAATGCCAACACCACCGCTTAGGTGTACATGTTTACCAATTTGCGCACAGCTTCCGACCGTTGCCCAAGTATCAACCATGGTACCTTCGTCAACATAAGCGCCTATGTTCACATAGGAAGGCATTAAGATCGTTCCTTTCGCTAAGAATGCACCGTAGCGAGCCACAGCAGGAGGAACAACGCGTACGCCCAATTCTTTATAATTTGTTTTTAAACGCATTTTATCGTGGTATTCGAATATACCTACCTCACTAACTGCCATTTGACGAATCGGAAAATACATGACAATCGCCTTCTTGACCCATTCGTTTACTTGCCAACTGCCATCTGCCAAAGGTTCGGCTGTACGCAACTCGCCTGCATCCACTTTCGCTACAACCTCTTCGATGGCCGCAATGACTTCTGGGGTATTTCGTGTTTCTGGGGCATCCCAAGCTGATAAAATAAGCTGTTCTACTGAATTCATATGTTAAGTATCCAAAATTTGAAGACGCAAATTACCACTTAATTGGTTTTAATCGAAGCCCCAGTTGAAAAATAAAATGGTTTTATCAGCCTTTAGACAAAGATTTACGCCCAAAATTTTAGGTTAATTTAACTTAAACTTTAAATACGTAAAATATTGATTATCAGTTAGTTGATAATTCGTTCAGAATAAAATATGGTGAATTTTGGTGCTTAAAATTAGCAAAAAGAACAAATGACATTCTGTCACTCCCCTGCCCCACTGGATCCGCGAAGCGTTTGCTTATACAAATATGCAAAAAATCTTTGAATAAAAAACGTATCCAGCAAAATTTAGTCTAAAATAACTATAATTACCTTTATGGCTAATTAATTTCGTATTATTTACAATTGTTTAATAGTGTGTTTTAAACGATTAAATCAAGGTTTTTTTATTGAATTCTTGGAATTGTTCAATGAAAATGCTATTTTTGGTTTTTAATAAGGAAATCAAATTAATTCATTCAATGAAAAAAATTAAAGTTGCCATTAATGGTTTTGGTCGCATCGGTCGACTTACTTTCCGTCGTTTATTGGAAAAAGAAAATGTAGAAATCGTAGCTATTAACGATTTAACTGACAACGCTACTTTAGTACACTTATTAAAGTATGATTCAGTACATGGCCGTTTTAACGGAACTGTTACGTCGGATGCTGATAGCATTACTGTCAATGGACACGTGATCAAGGCTTTCGCTGAGCGTGATCCTAAGCAATTGCCTTGGGGTGCTTTAGGAATTGATGTTGTTTTAGAATCGACAGGTCGTTTTATCGATCAAGATGGCGCTGGCCAACACTTAACTGCCGGTGCTCGTAAAGTGATTATCTCGGCTCCTGCCAAAGGTGATATTCCTACTGTTGTTTTAGGTGTTAATGATGATACCTTGACGGATGATATGACAATTATCTCAAACGCTTCTTGTACAACAAACTGTTTAGCTCCAATGGCTAAAGTTTTAGATGATGCTTTTGGTATTGAGAAAGGTTTTATGACTACGGTTCACGCTTACACAGCTGATCAGAATTTACAAGATGCACCTCACTCCGATTTACGTCGTTCTCGTGCTGCTGCTTATTCAATCATTCCTACATCTACAGGAGCTGCTAAGGCGGTAGGTTTAGTATTGCCACACTTGAAAGGTAAATTGGATGGTAATGCGATGCGTGTGCCTACTCCAGATGGTTCAGTAACAGACTTTACGGCTGTATTGAAGAAAGAAGCTACAGTTGCAGAAATCAATGCTGCTTTGAAAGCTGCTGCAGATGGTCCAATGAAAGGTATCTTGGAATTCACAACAGATGAAATCGTTTCGATTGACATCATTGGAAACCAACACTCTTGTATCTTAGATTCTAAGTTAACTACTGCAATGGGTAACCTTGTAAAAGTAGTTGGTTGGTATGACAACGAGTTTGGTTATTCTTCACGTGCTGCGGATTTGATCGCACGCGTTGGATAATTATTCCCATATTTATATTTGCAAAAAAAGAGGCTTTTAAGCCTCTTTTTTGTTTTGTACCCTTGCGTAGTTGATCGAGTAGCCCTTGTCATACCAAATTTTCTCAAAACGCGTCTTGATTCCATAATGATCCTCATTCCATTCCGACTCATAGAGATTTTTCGTTTCGGCTAAAATGGGTAAGCCATACGCTCGGAATTGCTCCATTGAATAATCAAAGAAAGGCTCCGAATCCGTCTTTAAATGAATAATGCCATTCGGCTTCAGTAAATTCAAGTATTTCTCCAGAAAGAATGGGAATGTCAATCGCTTCTTCTCGTCGCGGTCCTTCATTCGAGGATCCGGAAAAGTTATCCAAATTTCATCGATTTCATTGGGAAGAAAAAAGTCTTCAATGAATTGAATCTGAATACGTAAAAATGCAACATTGTTTAATTGCAACGAAACGGCCTCCCGACCACCCGCTGCCAATCGATCACCCTTGACATCTATGCCTATAAAGTTCATGTCAGGGAAAAGCCGACCGAGTCCATTGGTGTATTCTCCGCGACCACAGCCTAGTTCAACGACTAATTTGTGATCATTCTTGAAATATTGGGTGTTCCAAGCGCCTTGGCAGGCCGACCAGAATTCTTTGGGTGATTGAATAACATTTTCTAATCGCTCAGCCCATTCATATTTGTAAGTTTTTTGTCTACTCAAAACGAATCATCAATTTCTGCAACCAAATAGGTGCTTCCAGTTACTAAAATAAAATCGGCATGGGATTCTTTGGCTAATTGGATGGCCTCATTGACATCAAGACTCAAAGTTCCCTGTAATCCATGCAATTGCGCTAAATTTTTCAATTCTTCGGCCTTTAAGGCTCTCGGATTGTGCGCAGAGGTAAAAATATAGTTCGCATCCTTCGGAAATAAGGACAATACTCGATGCAAGTCTTTATCAGCGACCATTCCTAAAATCATGGTTAAATTTCTGGGATTGTACTGACCGACTTGTTCCAATACCATTCGAATTCCTGATTCATTATGTGCCGTATCTGCTACAATCCACGGACTTTCTTGGTAAACCTCCCATCGTCCTCGAAGATTTGTATTCGTACGACAGTCCTTAATCCCCTTTAAAATGTTGTCTGAATCGAATGGAATAATATTCAAATCGGCCAATTGTTCGCACCACGCAATAACGCCTGCCAAATTATGGGTTTGATAAATCCCCCCGTAAGGACTCTGACACTCTAAAATCCCCCATTTGTTAGTTTGGAGGGACAGATCCATCCCCCTTTGCGCGGGCTTCTGGGAAATTATCATAACCTCATCGCTTGCAAATCGAATAGGAGAATTTGTGGCTTTTGATTTTACCTCAAAAATGGCCGTTGTTTCACGTTGTTTTTCGCTGATACAGATTGGAGTATTCGATTTTATGATTCCGGCCTTTTCTGCTGCAATCATTTGTAGGCTATCGCCTAGGATATCTTGGTGATCAAAGCCGATGTTTGTAATGAGACATCCAAGCGGTTGAATGATATTTGTCGAATCCAAGCGCCCCCCTAAACCCGTTTCAATAATCGCATAATC
>JBDKFF010000305.1:0-7864 GCA_039798865.1 Bacteroidota bacterium | reverse complement strand
CGGTCAATTAAATGCCTCCTTTGTATCGCTCCAAATTCCCCTGTATAGACATTGAGCCCTTTGGTGGAATTTGTGCTTCGATTCTTATAAATTCCTATGCTTTCAAATGACACGTGCTCTTTTTCAAAAAGAGCAACTAAGTCGGGTTGAACCCATAGGCTAGTAGGAGTGATTTGGTTCATTGTATTAAAAAAATTTGTTTATTGCCGCCATGAAGCGTAGAGATTTTGTTCATCATGTTTGTCCATCCATCGTTCTGGTCCACTTAGCGACAGCTGTTAATTCGTGTAAGGATTCCGCTGAACCCGTGGAAAACGTACCGGAAGCTGTGATAAAAGAGTTTGCAAGTGTTTCCACGAGATACAATGATGAAGGTTATTACATGCAGGGAAATCTGGTTTATGTGAACCTGTCAAATCCCAACTTGTCAAAACTAGGAAACAATTTAGGTTATGCCAATCTGCTGGATGCTGGGGTTCTTCTGTTGCGAACGGATGTAAACACGCTCAAGGCCTTTAGTAATTGTTGCCCACATCAAGGAAATCGTGCGGCTTGGGTATTCGAAAAGGGCCGATTTAAGTGTGAAAATCATGGGAATTCTTACAATGTCAATGAGATAAACACGGTTTCTTGCGCTTCCAATAGTATTTCCGGTGGATTGATTCGTTTTGAATTAATTCAATACAAAAATTACATTCGAGTAAGCAAATTGTGATGCCCCAAGGCACTCGATGAACCCTAATCCAAATGAGTCCAGGCTTGTCCAAATGAGTTCAAATGGTCCTACTTGGTCATGATTTTCAAAGACTTAAAGCTTTGTCGCTTCGTTGGATATTTTTACTAGGTATTTTCGTGTATATTGAAGTGTTATTCCTAGACTTCTATGCCAGCATCCATTCCAATTTCCTCCAATGAGAAAAAGTGGTTTTTGAAATTAATTCATGAAGTATACGGTTTTCAGATCGTTGACTCTTATGCTTGCCAACGCTTAAGTGAAGAGCTTTTATCACGATCCAAAATCTCAATTTCCTACAATACCATTCGCCGACTTTTTGGGATCATTAAAGGTTCCAATCAAGCCTCTCGATTTACCCTAGATTGCATCAGCAAAAGTTTGGGCTATTCCGATTTTTCTCATTTTCAAGTAGCTGTTAATCAGTTAGAAATTGATTACGTTAACCAACTATTGATTCTCAATCGATTAAAAAAGCGTAAGGATTACGAAATCATCTTACGGATTGTTCAGGATTTTCAGTTTTCAAATTCAGATGAAATCTATCAGTTGAAATCCATTATTGATTTGTGTATCGATATTGAGAATTATGAACTTTTGGAGGGAATATTTAACCTTGAGTTTAATCTTAAAAATGAAGATTTAGTGTGGAAATTATATGTTTCCTTTCAATCAATCTTTATCCAATGTAAACTCGGTAACCCCAAGATGATTTCCTTTATCGGTGGCTTAATGAGCACGAATGAAACAGCTCAACGTGTTTTGTTGCAATTATTTGTTGATGAAGATGCCCTTAATACCTATTATGGGGATTGGATTGAATTGGCTTCCATCGACTTGGTGGATGATATGGAAATGTTTAAGAGTTTAATGTTAATACAGCGCGCCATTTTGAACAAGCAAACGGGGATTGCCTTATCCCTATTGGAACGCTGTAATTTATTGCTCTCAACAAATGAGATTGATTTTCACCCCATTCTCAAAGGACGTTTAGCGGCATGGAATTATCTTTTATTAGGCCATAAGAGTCTATTCTTGGACATTTTTGAGGAATTGAAAACGGTTCCGGACCAACTTTTCTGTCTTGTCTTCTTTTATCGACTATTAGTTGATTTTGAAGCTGATATAACAGAAATTGATTTGATAGAACGATTTAGCTTTGATGACCGGATGATTTCCTCTCATTTCACCCAAAAAGAAAATTTAAACATTTACTACCTGCTCCGGGCGAGGTATTTTAAACAAAAAAAATATACTTTGGAAAAGGCTCAAGCACTTGGGAAATTTAATCCCCTATACAAGTACGCATGTTTATTCGATTGGGTGGATAAGCAGTTGGCCATTCTAAACTAACCTGATGGAATGACTTTAGGAATCCTGCTTGTTTTTTTGAGTTCTTGCTTCTTTGGAATCAGCAATTCCTATTGGAAAAAAGCCATCGGCGATAAACCTTTCCTTCCTATTTTGTTTATTCGCGGGCTATACTCAAGTATGTTTTTTTTAATCTGTTGTTTAATTGATTTTTACACCGGATTTTTTCAACCTTGGTTAGGTATCCCACCTTCGTTTAGCACTCAAGAATTCGGATTAAGCTTACTTTTATGCCTTTTTAGTACCTTGGGCCTTTATTTTTTTGTTAAATCCATCAAGGATTCCGAGGCCTCTTTGGTAATCCCACTTTCTTCCCTGAATATTTTTGGTTTGATAACGGCTGTTTTTGTCTTGGGGGAAGCCTGGCGACTAACTTACACTTGGGCCTTGATTTGTGTATTCATTGGCATCTACTTGATTTATCGAAATGAATTACAATCTCATTCTAGTCAATCATTTTGGCGCGCGCTGAAAGGAGGATTATTGGCTTCTTTTTTTTGGGGTGTTTCCTACACACTCTTTAAATATCCCATAGCTTGGTTGGGCATTCTTCGATTTAGCTTTTTGTTGGAATTTAGCGTGAGCATGCTCGTTGGGGTATTACTATGGAGTTCAAAAGATTCTTTGCGTTCTTGCGAACAGGGACCTATTCGTTTTTTGGCTATATGCCTAATTGGCGGATCTGTTTTTTTGCATTTGTCCTATCAGTTCACCGATTTTACCAAAATCATATTTGCCGGAAAGTTTCAATTAATTTTTTCAATTATTACCGCAAAAGTAATGTACGGTGAATCGATAGGTTGGTACCGACTAGCCGGAATCGGATTTTTGTTTTTATCAATTTACTTGATTTTTTAAAGAGAGAATTTAAGTCCCTCATTTTTCGAGCGTAAATGTCATTCAAGTACTACAAACCGTATGTCGACCGCAAAGCCGCAAAATTCGATTTGATCTCGTCGAAACTTAAGGCTCGATTATAAACCCGCATGCTGTAATAGGTTCCCGGACAAAAGTCTTGCGCCGAGGTACCTGCGTTATTATGTCTTGCACCAAAATAGAGGCCATTCGTACTCAATCCTCCTACCGGGGCGGCGAATGTCCCTGTGCCAACTTGCGCACCATCTTTATACAAAACATAACTCGTACCCGTAACCACATAATCCCAGATGTGGACGGTGTTGTAGTTGTCTATATTTACCGAAGATTGACCTGTGGCACTTCCTATATCAATCGCTGATGCGTTTTTGAAGTAGGATATGTAGCCTCTTCCGGCGGTCCAACTCTCATTTGCCCATATCGTTCCCCAATAACTGGTTGGATTAAATGCCGCTGCCATACTTACCGTAAAGGTATTCGGTAAATTATAGTTGGTCGATATATAGGAGGTTGAAGCCGTGGTATATCCCCCACCATTCGACGCGGTGTACGTTGGCGCATTCACCAAGGTAGCGTTATTCCCATTCCCGGAAACATCACTCCAAGTAGATCCGGAACTTGGTGGATTGATTAAATTCATCACTAAACCACTCTGAATCACCCCATACGTTCCTTTGTTGGCTTCAAAGTTTCGGGCAACCTCTGCAGCACTCATTGCCTTTTTATAAAGTCGGACGATACCGATTTGGCCATTGTAATATTGAGGATATTCACCGCCATTGTATGAGCCGATATATAGGTTTGTCGCTGTGTTTAAAATTCCTCCGGAAATAGTAATGGCTTTGGTTTGTCTTAAAACACCATTTGCATAGGTATAAATGTTATTGTTAGTCTTATCCCATACATAGACCATGTGCACCCAATTGTTCGTAAATAGTGAGTAGTTATCCGTCGTCAATGCGGTACTTCCATTACTGAAATCGGCGCGAATACCGCTTCCCACCAGGCGTAAAGCATAGGAAATATTAGCACCTGCTCCACCGTTGCTGTATTTTCCGATAACCGTTCCCGAACTCAAACTCGCGGGTTTCATCCAAACTTCGATGGTCCAACTTCCCGTTCCGGGTTCTAAATTGGCATTATCAGGAATATTAACTTGGGAATTTGAACCATTAAAGGTCAGGACGGAATTACTGTAAGTGACATTGGACATGGTTCCATTCAAACCATTAACGGTCAAATCATTCAATGCGGTACCCGTTCCCGAATAACTTTCCGTAATGCCGGGATTATAATGCATGACTAAATTATCAGTCGTATAGACAATGGGCTTGAGGAGTAAACCCATACGAATCGTGATGTGGTTATTCCAGGTGAGCGGGACGAGTCGTACGGCTTTGGCAAAAACGGGATTGGGGAAAAGGACACGATTATCTTCGGTAGTGCTACTATTGATGGTCGCATTACTCATGACGGTGGTCCAGGGTGCGGAACCCGTCAAACTCGTTTGAATATCTGCTTTGGTAACATATTGACCAAATGAAGCAGCCCTGGGTTGCATGACGATCCCTTTAATACTTGTTGGCTCGTCATAATTCAACGCAATCCACTGACTTGTATTATTCGCTCCTGCGGCCCAACCCAAATCCGAATTTAACCAAGGGGATAAATGTCCTGCTCCACCAAATCCATCCCCTGCCCAAACACTCGAAACACTCCAATAGGTAGGTGCCGTGTTGGTATTGGGACTATGAACGCTGTAATCAAACTCGTCTTTGCGAAGATTATACTCCTGGAGGATTTCTGTGTCATTCAAGGAGACGTTGTGAATCTTAAATTGAGCTAAGTTAAATTTTCCATAGGCGCTGGAACCGATGATGGTCGCCTCAGTTGCCCCAATGGCAAAATTCTGACTGCTGGGTGGAATTTCTCGCGCAAAGCTTAGACTCCCTTGTAATACTCCATTCAAATAGGCTTTTAACGTCGTTCCATCATAGGATAAAGCCACATGGTACCATTGATTTAAGGTAATGGAAGTGGAAGAGATGGCGGTGCTTGATGGCCAAAGTCGGTATTTAAAAACATTATTGTTTAATTCAATGGTACTTGCATGCCAACCCGAACTCGGGGTCTGCGAATCTAATTCACTGATAACGACACCACTTGCGGCCGTTGGGTATATCCAAAAGCTCATGCTAAAGCTACTTTGTACACTTGAATTCACGGATTTGAAATAGGACCTTAAATTACTGGTAACTAAATATTCATTGACCCCATCCAAGGAAACATATCCGAGTGAATTAATGAAGAATGGGCTATTGACAATGGAGGCATTCCCCGTGGAATTACCGGATAGATTATTGACGGTTGTTCCACCTCGTGTGAAAGTGGCAGATTTAGCGAAGTCGTAATGGACGACCAAATTATTCTTGGGTAAAACGGCTTGTTGGATCGGAAGGGCCATTTGCGCCCAAGCAGTAGTGGATAGGAAACAAATAACAAAAAGCTTGAATAGACTTTTCATGTTAATTACTCATCTCGCCTGTGACAAGGATACTATTGCTACCTAAATGAAGTATGCTTGCCACGGAATACTGACTCGCCGTTTTGGTGAAGCTACTCCGATTTAAATAGGTGCCCGAAAAGGTAATTTGCCCCGCTCCCATCTGTACAACGGTGCAGTTGAAGCCCGTCGGTAAGCCTGTAGGTATGGTAATCGTAATCGCCGAGGAGGCGGTTGATTGAATCACTTTTCCGTTATCGGTTGCTGAAATACTGTAATTGGCGCTGATGGATGTTACATTCGCCGCGAATCCGGATATGGATGAGGTCGATGAATTACCTCCCGTAATCGTACCCGTAGTGGATATGTTTCCAGCTGTATAAGCTATATCATTCCCAGAACGAGTCCAGTTGCTATTCACTCGCGTCCATGTGGGTGATGCGGAGGTGCCTGTGTTGACATAAAAGCCAACTACCCCATCCGTTTGATAAATCATCAATCCGTTCGCTGGCGTGGGAATAGCCGTTTTTTGGGCATCGGTCATTCGAGGAATCAAAATACCTTTGTTGGTGGAAGCAACTTCAAATCTCGCCGATACATCCGGCGCAGTTGTCCCAATACCTGTTTGAGCATGCGAACAAGTAAACCATAAACTAAAGGAAACAAACAAGGCAATGCGAATCATAAGCCAAAATTTCCACAAATTTAAGGTAAATAATTCAAAGTTTAAGCTTGGCCTAAACGAATGCAGAATTCATTAAATTACTATATTTCTATAAATAACATTCATAAATCTATTTAAATGGATAATTTATGTGGCTCTTTTGTTTTTCGATCACAGGTTATGCTTCTATGATAAATTTTTAATCCGAAGGATTTTCTCCTATATTTAAATTTCGTCACTTTCCATAAACCTATGAAACGTCTTTTACTCGTATCACCCCTCCTATTTGTATCCTTGTTTAGCTTGGCACAGCGTCAGGCCGATAGCCTTTTTATCAAAAGGATGTCTGACGATATCATGCGTAATGGGAAAGCCTATGATCTCCTGTACGAGCTCACCAAAAAGATTGGTGGACGTTTGGCGGGGTCGCCCCAACAACAGAATGCGGTTATTTGGGGTAAAAAGACTTTAGAATCCTTGGGGGCCGACAAAGTGTTTCTGCAGTCATGTAAGACACCCAATTGGAAACGTGGTGGTAATGATTTTGCCGCAATCGTAGGTGTTAACGGAGAAGCACGCATGCAACCCTTAGCCGCGATGGCTTTAGGAAATTCCATGGGATCCAATGGTCTATTGGAAGCCGAGATTCTAGCCGTTTCCAGCATGGAGGAACTCGAAAAGCGCCAAGCGGAGGCGAAAGGTAAAATCGTTTATTTTCACAGTGTTTTTGACCCTACCAAAATCCAAACCTTCCGTGCCTACGGCGAAAGCGGAATCTATCGCCGGGCAGGTGCCAGTCGGGCAGCGAAATACGGCGCCATCGGCATCATGATTCACTCCTTGAGTACGGCGCCCGACAATGAGCCACATACCGGTTCGATGGTCTACGATGAGGCGTATCCGAAAATTCCGGCGGTGGCATTAGGACCCAATGATGCCAAAATGCTCTATGAGCTTGCTAAAAAAGGCCCTGTTCGTGCACAAATGCAAACCTATGGTTTCTTCTTGCCGGATGCGGATGAGAATAATGTGGTAGCAGAATTGAAAGGAACTGAGTTCCCGGATCAATACATTGCCATTGGAGGACACTTAGATTCTTGGGACGTCAACGAAGGTGCCCACGACGATGGTGCGGGCATTGTCCATACAATGGAGGTTTTACGTGTTTTGAAGGCAATGAACTACAAACCCAAACGTACGATCCGTTTTGTCTTGTTTGCCAATGAGGAAAATGGTGTGCGAGGAGGCAATGAATATGCCAATCAGGCCAAACTAAAGAATGAAAATCACATTTTTGCGCTCGAGAGCGATGAGGGTGGATTTACGCCACGATCGATTGGAATCACGGCCAGCAAGGAAGCTTATGCGAAATTTCAGTCTTGGACTCCCCTATTAAAGCCCTATGGAACTGAGGTTACGCTTGGCGGAGGCGGTACGGATATTGGTCCCTTGGCTCGTGTAAATCCAGCTACGGTAATTGCAGGTTTAGTTCCAGATAGCCAACGCTATTTTGATCTGCACCATGCGAAAACGGATGTGTTTGAAAATGTCAATAAGCGCGAATTATTGTTGGGTGCCGTGAATATCGCAGCGATTGTGTATTTGATAGATCAATACGGTGTAAATCCTTAACATGAAAAGACTACTCATTCTATTTTTGGTTTTGGGCCTATTTGCCGCGGAGGCGCAAAAGTCGAAACTTCCCAATTCAAAGGTT
>JBDKFF010000304.1:0-4644 GCA_039798865.1 Bacteroidota bacterium | reverse complement strand
GGTCGTTTCTCACGACCGTTATTTCGTTTCGAACATTGCGAATAAGATTTGGTACATCGAAGATCATGAAATCAAGGAATACCCGGGTACGTTTGATGAGTATGAGACCTGGATGGCGAGTAGACCTGTACAAAGTACTTCAGCCAAAGCGGTAACAACAAAACCCAAACCTGAATTAGCACCTATTGAACACAAGCCGGTGAATGTCAATTCGGCCAAAGCCATTGAGAAATTGGAAAATCAAATCATGGAATTGGAACAAGAAATCGAAAAAATTGAATTCGACATGGCCAATGCCGCATCGGAATCAAAATTCGATATCTTAAAGGATTTGGAGAATAAACGACAAGCGGTTCAAATCAAATTGGAGGAAACGACAACCGAATGGGAGTTATTAATTGGGTAACATGCGCTACATAAGCCTCATTCTTCTTTGGAGTATTTCGTTGAACGCATGGGGACAGTTTCGCAATAAATCTTTTAATCCATCCATTAAATCCGTTTATATCGGCCAGATGACTCCTCGGGAGATTATCCAGGCACAACCCGTATTTGATATTTCGAATCAAATTGGCCAATTAAACTTTGATGATTTATCCTTAGCCAATCGAAATGGATTATACCTACGGGTTGTGCATTGTCAGGCCGACTGGACCGCTTCTCCCCTTTCCGACATCGAATTTCTTCAGGACTTCAACGATGTACCTGTTCGTGATTCACAAGCATCAATGGGTACCAAAATCCCTTACCGACACTATCAAATTGCCCTACCGCGCGTCAAATTAGCCGGCAATTACTTAGTCATGGTGTATAATCGTGCGAAACGAGACACCTTGTTGACGCAACGCTTTTGCGTTTACAACAACGAACTCACGGTGGCATCTCAGGTACGATTTGGCAGAAATAATTCATTGCGAAATACACATCATAACCTGGATATCAAGTTGAAATATCCGGGCAATTACATGATTAATTCGGCCGAGGATTTCAAGGTATATGTCAAGCAAAACGAAATACTCGAAAATCAACTCCCGAAGCTTCCCTTGGGAATGATAGAACCGATGTCCCAGAGTATCAGCTTTCCAAGTTATGAGAACGAACAAGCCATCGCAGCGGGAAATGAATACCGTGTCATCGACTTACGAAGTACCCAGCAAAAATTAAACTTTGTAGACCATTGGGATGTAAGAGAACAAGAAACGCTCGTGTATACCATGCTAGAAAGCCCACAGGGAAATTATGCATACGTCCAACGCAATGATTTTAATGGTGCTTACGTTATTGAGAACTATGAAAACAACTACAATTCTTTGTATGCCGACTACGTGAATTGCGTGTTTAGTTTAAAGGCACCTAAGCAGAATGATCCCATCTATGTTACGGGGGCATTTAATAATTACCAACAAGCTTCTCAGAATCAAATGCAATACAATGAAGCATTGGGCTTGTACCAGGCCAGCATTCTGATGAAACAAGGCATTTATAACTATCGATTTGAAACAAAAATCCCCTCCAGTTTTCTGGAAGGGAATTATGCACAAGCTGAAAACAACTATGAAATCTTCGTTTACCTCCGTAAACCCGGCAAACGATATGATGAATTAGTGGGCTTTCAAAAAATCAATACGGCTCCTTAAACGTTGAAACGGAAATGCATGATATCGCCATCTTGAACGACATAATCTTTTCCCTCAACTCCTAATTTACCTGCTTCCTTACAAGCTGACTCACTTTTGTAGGTTTGATAATCAGCATACTTAATTACTTCTGCACGAATGAAACCACGCTCAAAGTCGGTATGGATCACTCCAGCAGCTTGTGGAGCCTTCCAGCCTTTCTGAATCGTCCAAGCTCGAACTTCTTGAACTCCGGCCGTGAAATAAGTTATTAGATTTAACAAAGCATAAGAGCTTCGGATTAATTTACTCAATCCGGATTCCGTTAAACCATATTCTTCTAGGAACATTTGACGCTCATCTAAATCCTCAATCTCTGAAATTTGAGCTTCTAATGCGGCACAAACAACGATTACCTCCGCATTTTCCGCCGCTACATTGGCACGTAAAGTATCTACAAATGGATTACCTCCGGCTGTCAATGAGGCTTCGTCGACATTGGCCACATAGATAACCGGTTTATCGGTTAATAAACACAAATCCCCAATAGCTGCTTCCCGTAAATCAGGATCCATTACCACAGTACGAGCTGATTTACCTTCCTCTAACGTTGCTTTAAATTGCTGTAATGCCGCAAATTCCTGTTTTGCTTTAGCATCCCCTGCTTTAGCCGCACGTTCTAATTTTTGTATTTTCTTATCGATCGATTCAAGGTCTTTCAATTGCAATTCCATGTCGATGATTTCCTTATCACTAACAGGATTGACACGACCTTCTACGTGAATGATATTTTCATCATCAAAACAACGTACCACGTGGATAATGGCATCCACTTCACGAATATTGGCAAGAAACTTATTTCCCAAACCCGCACCTTGCGATGCCCCTTTCACCAATCCAGCAATGTCTGTAAATTCAATGACAGTAGGCAAAATACGATTCGGCTTAACGAACTCTGCCAAAACATTTAAACGCTCATCAGGTACCGTTACAATCCCAACATTGGGTTCAATGGTACAGAACGGATAATTAGCCGCTTCGGCTTTGTTTGATGATATCGCACTAAATAAAGTTGACTTTCCTACGTTGGGCAAACCAACAATTCCACAAGTTAATCCCATATATTCATTTAAATAAGTCACAAAAATACGTCTAAAAATGAAAAAAGCCTCCGATTTCTCAGAGGCTTTTTCAAAATAGATCAATTTATCTTATTCCCATTTTAAATCAGAACCACCAAACTCATCCTCATCCCGATTAAACTGTGTAAAATCAACATCAGGCATTAATTCCGTCTTCACATGATTCACGGCTTCATTTAAACCCTCAACAAACTTGTCGAAGTCCTCCTTATACAGGAACATTTTATGCTTTTCATAGACAAACCCATCTTCTTTTTGGTGACGACGACTTTCCGTAATCGTGATGTAATAATCTTGAGAACGTGTCGATTTAACATCAAAAAAATAAGTTCTTTTACCCGCTCTGATTCGTTTCGAAAACAATTCTTCTCTATCTCTTTCTTCCACTGTTAAAAATAATTTGGTTTGACAATGTGTAAATCTACTATTTATTCTTATTCACTCAAAAATATTCGTAGGAATTTAAAGGCCTAAATTGATAAAATTTAGGATTATTTAAACAATATTTTTAATTCCCGTAATAATAACTAAACTTTGAGTACCTGTTTTTCATGTATAAATGTATAAAAGTCTATTCTTTTTCCTGTTAATAAGCATCTTGACTTTGTTTGAGAGCTTTTCCCAAGAATTGGGTGACGACAGTTATGGTATAGCCTCCTTTTATTCGAATTACTTCTATAATCGAAAAACAGCTAATGGGGAAATTCTAAAAAAAACAGAATTCACGGCGGCTCACCGGATTTACCCTTTCAACACGCTGATAGAAGTAACTAATCTTGCTACGAAGCAAACAGTTGTTGTTCGCATCAATGATCGTGGGCCCTATAAATATGGCCGAATCATTGATTTAACCTATGCAGCGGCTAAAAAAATAAATATTCACCGTGCTGGACTTGGAAAGGTAAAGATTAAAATTATCGGATTTGAGAATGAATTAATGCTGATTCCTTATCACCAATTGGAGTTAGAAACACCCCCCAAATTCAGTTCCAAATTTTATCAAAAAACACGTTTAAAGTACAAAAAGAAATACCGTATCAAACGGAAAATCAAAAACAAACGCTACCTCAAAAAAGGTAAGAAGCCGAAGAGCAAATTGCGCGTAAAAGCTAAATCTTAGCCTTGCTCTCGTAAAACTTGATAAAATCCTCAATCTTATCGACCGGAATACGCTTCCCAATTATCTTTTTGTTTTTATCAACGATATAAATAACGGGTGTTGCATACGCATCATAGGTATTTAAAAAATCAGTATAATATTCCTCCTTCCCTGTTTTAGCATTGATGTGAATATCAATTCCATTCTTCCAGTGCTGTATTTTAAAGGTTTCAATAAATTCACGCCATAATTTCTTATCCCGAACCAAACATGCCGCATAAACCGCAATGTTCTTTTCTTTGAAAAACGAATCCATTTTCAATAACTTAGGAGTCTCTTCCTTGCAATGACTACACTCAGGATCGTAAATAAAAACAACCGTATAATTTGCCTGAACCGCAGACAAGGTCAATAATTTACCCGCAGGATCAGTCAAAAACATATCTGGAATTCGCTTTCCAATTAATAAAGGTTTAATCACCTTGATACGTTCCTTCATCTTCCGAATCGTCGTTGTATCCCATAATTTCGGTTCACCGAGGTAATACTTTTCAGCTAGGTGTACAAAAGCGCCATCCGTTCCTACCACGTTATGATTTTCATAGGTACTCGCAATTTTATAAACCACATATTTCCGCATGGCCTCATTCTTAATTCCAATCAATATACGATCCGCGTCCTTTGAAACAGAATCGGATTCTTGAACGACTAAGTCTTCAAAATACTTATCAATCTTCTTTTGTAAAAAAGGAGTCCGAATAAAGCGTTCATCATTCAAATCGATGTT
>JBDKFF010000303.1:0-4829 GCA_039798865.1 Bacteroidota bacterium | reverse complement strand
CCATGTCAGGACTTTCACAATACTTCACAGGGATAGCGACCAAAAGACTCAGCGCTGTCGAAACGGATCCGGCCACATCGAACCAGCATGAATTCAATGGTACGAGGCCAATGGTATCCATTTTCGGAACAGGCGAAACAAGGCAGAAGGTTGATTGCACATTCATGTATTTTGATGATGATGAAGAAAAGACAACCACGTCGAACGGATTTCTGACCTGGTACGATTCAAGAGCCAACCAGCCTCACAGAAGCGCAGAATATCGCCTTTATTTCAACGACAATACGGCTATCGAACTGGCAAAAGCCGGAGATTTGCTTCTGATTGGCAAAAGACCGGATGGCAGCACACTTGCGCTGATAGTAAAAAAGGATACGACCGTTGAAAGGCAGGTCTTGTGGCTTTTCGGAATTGAAGAAAACAATGACCGGTTTGTTGTAAGCACTTTTCAGGGAGAGACAAACCGGCAGATCGGTTTTGCCGAACGCACGATACTTGAAACGCTGGGAATAGAAATCAAACCTGAAGGTGATATAAAATGGATTGATATTTTGCTCGAAAAATATGGCCCGGCATTCCCGTCAACCAGAGCTTTTTCAGAATATGCCAGAAAAACACTGCCTGATATTTCTCCCCTGGATAACCCCGATGACACGCTGCTGGCATGGATCAGCCATGAAGAGATGTTGTTCAGAACCCTTGAGCGGTACATTGTACAAATCCGGATTGAAAAAGGCTTCACCGATGTGGATGATTTTGTCAAATTCTCGTTGAGTGTACAGAACAGAAGAAAATCAAGAGTCGGATTTGCACTCGAGAACCACCTTTCGGAAATATTCAATCGCCACGGGCTTGCTTTTTCGCAGGGACAGGTAACCGAAAACAGGGCAAGGCCCGATTTTATCTTCCCCGGCATTGACCAGTACCATGATCCAGTGTTTCCGGTGAACAGGCTTACCATGCTTGGCTCCAAATCTACCTGCAAGGACAGATGGAGGCAGGTGTTGTCAGAGGCCAACAAAATCAGGGACAAACATCTTTTCACGCTGGAGCCGGGCATCAGCCAGAATCAAACCGACGAGATGCAGGATAAAATGCTTCAACTGGTGCTTCCGGACAAGTTGCATGATTCGTACCTTGAAAGTCAGAGAGCGTGGCTTATGAATCTTGACGCATTCATTGGGCTTGTGAAGGAACGGCAGAAGAGGTGAAAAAATAAATCTTGTGAAAACTTGACCACTTTTCACAAGTCTGTGTAAACTTGATGAATCAAGCGAATGATAACGAACGAGCCGGACAAATTTTGAGTTCCTTAGTTTTCGGACTTTTTAGTTTTTCCCGATGATATGAACGATTACATACTTGATCGATTAAGATGTGATGCCAATCATGCTATCTTACTTTCAAAGAACGAAGAAAAATTGCAACATTCGGGGATCAAAGGAAGATTCCGAGAGTTGCTCATAGATAATATTTTAACACCTTGGTTACCACCATACATAAAGTGTGGAACAGGAATGATAATAGCTGCTTCGAACCAGAAGAGGGATTATTCTCAAGATGACATTATTGTTTACGATCAATCTATAGTTCCTCCTGTTTTAACCTCTAAAAATGCCCCAGAAGGAATATTCCTTTACAATAGCGTACTTGCCAGAATAGAAGTCAAATCAACTCTGACTAGAGCACATGTTAAAGATTTTGTTAAATCATCATTAGAAATTTCAAAACTGTTAGTCACCGTTCATAATGAAAATACTCCCAATTTTGAAGGTGCTTACAATTTGCTTTTCGCGTTTAGTTCAGATTCCGATGGGAAAAAAGATGCCGATTTTGAAATTCAAAGGTTAGCTGAGGTAATGAAACAAGAAGGTTTAGATGTTTTAAGTGGTATTGTGTCTATGATTTGTGTTGTAGGCAGAGGATTTTGGAAAATTGGCTTAGACGATAATGGTAATAGAGAATGGAAAAGACTAGATAGCTCGTCTCCACTCGACCATATTGTATGGTTTCTTGGATGCACATCCAGTACTTGTTTTAATGCTCACGCTGTAAGAATTGGTAGAGACCCAAAAAAAGGATTGGAAACTGGAATTGGTCATTATATTCCTGACAACCTATATGTCAAAGCAAATTTGAAATAGATAATTTCGGAAACAGTTGCTATGAAACAGCCAACAGCTTCTCTCGATGGTAGCCAACACGGCCCGATTTATCTGCCAAATCGCGCTCAATCCGTTTGATCACTCTGCGATGAATGCCTAATTGTTCGGCGATCTTGCGCCTGCTTACGCCATTAGATAATAGCGTCTTGACTGTGATGTGTGTATCCATACCGTACATAATAACCCGGGTTTTGTCCGGGTTAATTTATGAATTACCGGTGGTACACTTTTGGTGCAAACAGGTGGTACACTTTTGGTGATTAGTGACAAGGTGGGTTTCCGCCTCGCCGGTTCTTCCCCATATTAATGGCATAGCAGGTCACGATGTTGAAACATCGCGCCAGCATGCGTTGGGCTTGGGATTTGGGAGCTTCGCGCTAGCGGGGGGTGGAATTGTGACACACTTTAGCTTTTGCGAACAATCAAAACACTTTGATCAGTAAATTCCATCCATGCATAATCATACACTATATGATACCATTTGCCTTGTTTGTTTTTGTAGATTCCGGTCATATATTCCCATCGAAACCTGGCACGTGCGAGAACCGCGCGATCCAATATTTCCTTTTTGCTATCCCCCATCAGGGTAGCTAAAATCTCGCGGTTGCGGTGGAGGTAGCTGTCGATTTCTTTGACTGCATTTCGGGTAGCCTTTCTTTTGGCGAAATTGAAGGCGTTTTTACAGGCTACGCTACAAAATTTTTTGTCGGTACGCCCTAAGAGCGTTTTACCGCATTGTTGACATTCATTTTTCATTTGGCAGAAATTTGGTGAGTACCCAAAAATAATCGTTTATGATCAGATATACAACCGTTAAGCATCACTTATTTTTTCAATCAACTGGTTATCAGTCATTTAAAATGAGGAAAAGCCGTTTTTTTTGTATTCGAATCAATGATTTTTTGACCTATGCGTTTACTGATTGCTCCACTTCAATACGACAATTTGAGTCGAATATCCATTCGCACCCAGGCATTTGACGGCGCCCTGCCCAATAAAATGAAACAGATAAAGGGCAGTCGCTGGGCGCCAGAGTTGAATTGCTGGCATATACCTTATACTACGGAGGCTTGGGGAAGTTTGAGGACGATTTTTGCAGATTATCAAATTGTGAAATTGGGAAAGGAGGATTCAACAAGTCTCCCAGTTTCGGCTCCTGGTTCCAGGGAAGATATACCATATGTTCAACAGCCAGATGCGGGGGGATTTGCCCCAATTCCCCTCTTTCAAAAAGCATCAGTAGAAGATTTACGGCAAACGTTGCAAGAGGCCGCCTCACTTCCTATGGTTTCTAAAGGTCGCTTATTGGCCCAGCCTAACCCTGAAATACTTCGCCCTGAACACAGGATCGGGATCTGTTTAAATCCCGGGAACTGCGATTATTTGACTTTGCACTTACCTTTTCACTTGGTTCCGCAACATCTTGAGAAGGTTAAAAATATACATGGCAGGCGGTGGAATGCCGAACAAAAGGTATGGGAGATACCTTACACCAAATTGACACTCCGATTCCTAGACCAGTATTTTTCAAAAGATCAATTGCAGTGGGGCTTCCAGCGGTCGGACGATATACCGGAGCGACTTCCAGAGCCAGAAAGGCAGCTCAAGACTCCGGAAAAAATCATTCTTGCCCGATACGAGGCAGCTGTAGTGGCTTTGGAGCAAATGCTTACGCTAAAACGGT
Organism: Bacteroidota bacterium; assembly: GCA_039798865.1. GTDB lineage: Bacteria > Bacteroidota > Bacteroidia > Cytophagales > Spirosomataceae > Aquirufa. Next base: position 980 of record JBDKFF010000303.1, on the reverse strand, counting down.
ATAGCTGGCGCACCATCAAGTCTTACAAGAATTCGCTGCGGCAATTTATTATGCATTACGATGACATCAAGCCAAGGGACATCACGCGTAAACAGATAAATGCATACCTCATGCACCTTGTCTCCACGAGACACATCACGGAATCATATCAGAACCAGATATCCTGTGCCATAAAGATATTTTATAGCGAAGTATTGAGCCAGACCGAGAAAGTCGAGGGTCTTGTACAAGCCAAAAAGCCACAAAAATTACCACAGGTGTTAACGGAGGACGAGGTAACGCGCCTTCTGCGCTCTGTTGACAACCTCAAACATCGCTGCATTCTCATGTTTATTTATTCTGCCGGGCTTCGACTTGGAGAACTGACAAAATTGAGGTTAACGGATATACAGGTAAATGAACACCGAATCTTTGTACGCGATGGGAAGGGCAAAAAAGATCGGTGTACCATTCTGGCAGGAAAGACAGAAGCGATGCTAAAGGCCTATTTGGCCTATTATCGCCCGGTTCATTGGCTGTTTGAAGGGGCGGACGGTGGCGCATACAGTGATCGGAGCGTACAGGCCATATTTACGGCGGCAAAAGAACGGTCCAGGATCAATCCATTGGCTACTGTGCATACTTTGCGCCACTCTTTCGCCACGCATTTATTGGAAAAGGGAGTAGATTTACGGTATATTCAGGACCTATTGGGGCACGAAAGCACCAAAACCACAGAGATTTACACCCATATCACCAAAAAAAGTTGGGATAAAATAAAATCTCCGCTGGATGATTTGGAAATTTGAAGTTTAAACCTACTTTTACTCTTAAAATAATTACTTAATGAGCCAAACGCCACCTCTTACTTTTGGGATAACCAGTTGCGTGAATCCAGCTCAAACTGGTTGGATTCACGCAACTGCGGCTTGGGTAAAGAGTAGTTACAAAGCGGATTTTCACGCAATAGTGGCTATACGGGGAGTTGCGTAAAGCCTTCG
>JBDKFF010000302.1:0-5117 GCA_039798865.1 Bacteroidota bacterium | reverse complement strand
GTTCATGGAGTTATCGGACGACATATTGGCCTTAAAGGATTTGGTTTCGGTTCTGCTTCGGCGAATTGAGGTTTTGGAATCCGAGAACGCTGCCCTTAGGGTGGAGGTTGCTGATTTGCGTTCGCGCCTGAACCTGAACAGCAAGAACAGTCACAAGCCGCCCTCGTCGGACGGTTTGTCCAAGAAGCCTGGCCTTCCCAAAGGGCCGCCCAAAAAGAGCGGTGGGCAGTTTGGTCACAAAGGCAAGACGCTCAAAATGGTGGACAAGGCGGATAGCGTTGTGGTGCACCATGTTGCATCCTGCCCCTGCTGCTCGAAGGTTTTTTCTACTGCCGATGTAATTGAGGTGGTTCAAAAGCGTCAGGTGTTCGATATTCCTCCACCTCGTATGGAGGTTACGGAGCATCAGTTGGGCGTAGTGGTCTGTTGTGGTCAGCAGCATTTGGGCAGTTTTCCGCCTGAAGTAGGTCAACCTGTGCAATACGGTTCCCGAATAAAGGCTTTGAGCGTTCTATTAAACAACGATTACAAACTGCCGCTGGAAAAGATCGAACAACTCATGGGCGATTTGTGGGGCTGTTCGTTTAACGAAAGTATCGCCGTGACGGCTAATGCTGGCATGTACCAAGCCCTTGAACCGATTGAGGAACAAATTAAAACGGCGGTTTTAGCCTCCAACATGGTTCATTTTGATGAAACGGGTATGCGGGTGGAGAAAAGCCTCCATTGGTTCCACGTCGCCTCCACCGCATGGTTTACCTACCTATTCGTTCACAAAAACGGGGCAAGGAAGCATTGGAAAGTGAAGCCTCGCTGCTCAAAGATTTTCAAAACCGGGCCGTGCATGACTGCTGGGAGTTTCAAGCAGTGCCAACATGCTCTGTGCGGCGCTCACCTGCTCCGGGAACTGACCAATCTGACAGAAAACGGTTCAAAGTGGGCAGTAAAAATGAAGGAGTTTATCCTTGACCTTTACCAAAATAGCCAAAAAGCGACCCTTGTGGTGGCAGACAAGCAAACTTGGGAGCGGGAGTTCAATCATATCTGCCAGTTGGCCGATCAGGAAGAGCCGCCCCCCAAACAAGGCAAGAGAGGCAAACCCAAGAACTCAAAAGGCAGAAACTTGCTTAATCGTCTGCTCAACCATCAGGACGGGTGGCTTGCTTTTGCCTTTATCAATAGTGTCCCGTTTTCAAACAACCAGGCCGAGCGAGACATTCGTTGCCTGAAAACTAAGCAGAAGGTTGCCACTAATTTTCAAACCTTCAAAGGAGCGCAGCACTATGCACGCATTCAATCTTTTACCTCAACACTTCGCAAACATTCAATGAACGTTTTCCAGAACCTGATTAACGCTTTTGATAGAAAACCTATCGCTTTTCAGGCTGGCTAAGTTTTTACTTCAATTTCAATGATGATAAAAAAGAAATTATTACTATTTATTCTGTGCTTTGTTTTTTTTGAAGTCACTGGTCAGCAATTCAGTATTTCGGGTTGGGTCATGGATTCGGCGAGCGGAGAACACATCATCGGAGCCAATGTCATGCTGATTGGCCAAAATGCTGGAACGACTACGGATAATTACGGCCATTTCCAATTAAAAATTTCTAACTTGCAGTTTCCTGCTAAAATTCGGGTAACTTACCTTGGATATAACAACAATGTTCTATTACTTGAACAAGCACCCAGTAAAAGCATAAAAATCTACCTTTCTCCTTTGGTGTTAAGAGAGGTTGAGATCAAGGCTGAAAAAGAACCCGTCCAAGAAAGAGTAGGCGTGATTAACATCCCGGTAGAAAAATTAAAATCCCGACCAATGTTATTGGGGGAAGCGGACATCATGAAGGCACTTGCGCTTACGCCGGGAGTTAAGACTGGTACGGAGGGTAGCGCAGGGCTTTACATTCGGGGCGGAACCCCTGACCAAAACTATATACTATTAGACGGGGCAACTGTTTATAATACCAGTCACCTGTTTGGGTTTTTATCTGTATTTAACCCTGATGCTATTAAAAGCGTTACGCTTTATAAAGGCAATATTCCGGCACGCTACGGGGGCAGATTGTCATCGGTGATTGATGTTAGCATGAAAGAGGGCAACAACCAAAAGCATGAACAAGATTTATCATTGGGTGTAATCAGTTCAAAAGTGCTGCTGCAAGGCCCAATCAAAAAAAACAAGTCCTCTTACCTCTTTTCAGGCCGTTCTTCCTATCTCGGTTTGTTTGGTTTGCCTTCAAGGATTAGTTTTAACAAAAAAAAGAGCGACGATTATTTTAATTACTGGATGTACGACCTGAACGGTAAGGCTAATTTTGACCTCACTGAAAACAGTCGCCTATATTTCAGTTTTTATTCGGGACGCGATTATTGGAAAGCACTGTCAAGGGCTACAAGTGAACGTTACGATTTTGGGATTAACTGGGGTAATACTACCTTTTCTACAAGGTACACCAATTTGCTCAAAAACAAAGTGTTTTTTGTTTCCCAAATGAGTTACAACCAGTACCGTTATTCCGTAGAACAATTGTTTTTTGACGAATCCGATGCAGCGGACAAGGATTATTACTTCAACCGTTCTTTCGTCAAGGAATTTTCGTGGCGGAACAGTGCCAAATTTTCCCCAATGGCTTATTTTAACGTGGAAGCGGGGGCGGAGTTGGTCGCACAACAACTTAGCCCACAGGGCGTAAAGTTTAGTGGCGGCAATGTGATAATAGACTCTATTCCCATTATACCTTCGAAAAAATACATGGGATTGTCAACTGCCGTTTTTGTTGAAAATAATTTGACACTCCTAAAATCAATGACCCTAAGCGCAGGGCTGCGCGGGGTGACATTCAATACTGGCGGAAACCTGTACAAATACCTTGAACCCCGTACTTCCTTGACCTATAAGCACCGTTCAGGTGCAGTATCGCAAGTTTCATGGCGACAAAACAGGCAATTTACCCATTTGCTGGCAACCAGCAGCGTTGGACTTCCAAATGAGGTTTGGGTACCAGCAACGGCAACAACGCCTCCTTCCAAAGCATACCAATGGAGCGTGGGCATCTCCCAGCCCATTAAGCGCGCGGGGCTGGTATTGTCGCTGGAATCTTATTATAAGGAAATGAGCCAGTTGCTGGACTACCGCCAAGGAATCAATATTATTGGTTCGGGCAAAGATTGGGAACAATTGGTGGAAAAAAAAGGAAACGGACGGTCGTATGGCTTTGAGGCCATGTTGCAAAAACAGGAGGGGCGGCTCAACGGCTGGATTTCTTACACTTGGAGCAAGAACGAACGAAAGTTCGGAAACATCAACAACGGGATGTGGTATCCCCACCGTTATGACAGGAGGCATGATTTGGCTGTGACTGGTAATTACCAATTCAATAAAAAATGGTCGTGTGCTGCAAATTTCGTTTTTTCAACGGGGGAAGCGATTACCGCGCCTTCCTATTTTTATGTCTTGAACAACACTTATGTACAGCCTTTTTATACCGGCAAGAATACCGAGAGAACACCTAATTATCATAGATTGGACATTTCGCTCACAAAAAATTTCACCACTAAGAACAACAGGACAGCGTACCTGAACTTTGGTGTTTACAACGCTTATGCACATACCAATCCATTTTACGTCAATATTGACGCTGTTTACCAAAATGACCCTAATAATTTCTTCAAATTTACCGGGTTTAATGTTAAATATGAAGTCAAATCAATTTTCACCTTTATCCCTTCAGTCTCGTATGGAATCAAGTTCTAAGATTATCTTCTTGTTTTCAGTTTTTATCATCTTATTGTTTGGCTGTGAAAAAGAAGGGGAATATCGTCCTTCTACTATCCCACCGCCCAAACTATTTATCTTGGGTCAGGCAGATCCCAATCTTGGTGTATCCGTTAAGGTAACAAAGGCGGTTTCGGTTGGTAAGTCTGCCCAATTTGATACCATTTTTGTTTCAAATGCAAGGGTGCAATTGGTGACCTCTGACGGAACAGTTTATGGCCTTGCAAATCAAGGGAAGGGGTTGTTTACCTTAGATACCGCCATTTACAGGGTCGTGCCAGGGGATAGTTGTTTCGTTAGTGTCACCGACGTTCCTTACTATCCCAATTGTGAGTCGAGTTATGTAGTTATACCACAAAAGGTTAAGTCTATTGAAAAAATCGAAATCTGGAAAACGGGTGAATATAACGGTGATATACCATGGGGTGAAGGGATAATAAAATTTTCGGACGAATTGCATAGTAAGGATACCTATATATTTAGAGGTTACGGTCAATCTGACAACAATCAAATAACAGAGTTAGATTGTTCAATTTCACTCATTCAACTTTGTGACCTTTACAATTTTTTAGGCTCAACATTTTTAGATAATTGCGTTATAGGGCAAGACAATATAAAAGTAAGTATTAAAGGGCAAATAAACGGATTAAATAGCAATGGCTTTTCGGTTCCTGCTGACAGGGTTATTGTATATTTTGGAACTGCTAGCGAAAACTTCCATTTATTTAACTATGCATTATTACAGCCGGAAGATATAGAAAAAGGCTTAGCAGAGCCCAAGCCAAGTTATACAAACATAAATGGAGGGCTTGGTATTTTTTATTCAACTAACCTTACTCAAAAGGTGATTGAAATTCAATAAAAATGGCTGCTATCAATGCATGTGCGACGTAAACCCCCGACCAACACCATCTTGTTTTTCAGGCTCCTTTTAGGGAGCATTCCCCGAAGCCCCCTTTCTGCGGGGTTTCAGGTCTCGGCTTCGCTTCGGGGCGGGTCTGCTTTCAGACCCGGCTGAAGGGGTTGCAAGTGGTGGGGCAGCAGTTCCTCCAGCGTACACCCCCCGACCAACCGCATCTTGCCTCGTATTTTCCGTATGAAGACCTTTGCCCCAAACAGATTTTCATATGGCACGAACCAATTCAGGAGGTGCTCCGGGAATCTCCAAATCTGCCTGCAGGCGTGGAAACACAGCGGCCTGAGTCAGCAGGCCTGGCTTGACACCACGGGTGTATCCGGAATACTTTGCTCGGCTGTAATTTCGTTTGCGTGCGCTTAACCGCAGAGTTTCGCAGAGTACGACGCGGAGTTACGCAGAGAAAAATACCTCTGCGCAACGCTG
>JBDKFF010000301.1:0-2608 GCA_039798865.1 Bacteroidota bacterium | reverse complement strand
GTATCATTTTTGATATACGCCAAAACAGTTAGCAAAGTAAAAGGCAAGGCCACGTAGATGATCCCTAAAAAGGTATAGGCAATATTCTTAAAGGGCTTTTCGTCTTTGGATTTATATAATTTGATAAAAAAGATGAAGGTCAATAAGGGAGACAATACATAATAATACTGATAGGCCAAATCCCCCTTTTCAATAAAAAAGGTCAGGATATGCATGACGACCCCACAAAATGTCCCATAAAATGTCAAGGGAAGGTTATCGCTGATACTCCCAACCAGTTTATAAAACTCCAATTGGGCCAAAACCCCAATCACCAAAAACAACACCAAAAACGTGTAATCGTTGTATAAAATACAAAACAACAGAAATGGTATCGCGATAATCGCCGCAATCACCCGCTGCTGAAGATTCGATAAATTTCGTAATCCCATCATTAATCTTTTAAAAGGTTCAGCGCCTCCTCCTCATCATCTTGGTGAACATAGAGTTCCCAATTTCCCAAATCATACGCACTTAATTTCTTATTCATCACCACCGCATGAATCTCTCCCTTTTCCCAAAGCAAGGCCTTCTGCATCTCCAAATCAATCCCCGTTCGCGATTGTCCAATTAATTTCCAGCCTTCCATCTATGCGTCCGTTCGATAAGTATGCAATCTACGAATATAAAAAGCAACTAAGACAAGCGATAGCAGGGCAGACCACCAGGGGATCACATCCGTCATTTTCTCCGGATCCATATCGATATTCTTTTGTTGGTACAGATAATGCATCGTCAACGTCCACGCATTGTTAAAAAAGTGAGCCGCCATCGGCACCCAAATGCTTCGAAACCAAACGTACAAATACCCAAAAAAGGCCCCCAAAATCATCCTCGGGAAAAATCCATAAAACTGAAAATGGATAAAGCTAAATATCGCGGCGGCCAACCAAATGGCTACATGCTTGTTGCCCATGTAGCGCTCAAACATCGTTTGCAAAACACCCCGGAAAAAGATCTCCTCGCCCAAGGCCGCCATACCCGCTATCACCACCAAAGCCACCCCAAAATCCATGTCTGATTGGAAATTCAGTAAAAACTTTGTCAACTCTTCCATCGTTTTCTCCGACGATTGCATCGCCCGCTCCAGATCCTCATAGCCTGCAGGCAATTGAATATGTTGGTTCCAATCAATCAAAAATTCCATCGCCGGCATTGCGACCAATACCGTCAAAATAGCCCACGAAAACACTTGAAAACCCGGTGTTTCGGCATCATTTAATTCAAAAATCGAACGCTTTTCTACGAATCGCAAATAAGCCCAAGCCCCTAACACAAAGGTAAATAGCGCCGAAAACCATTGCAAAGCCATCATCGCATGAAACGCCCCTTCATATTTTTGAGGATGCGCCATGAAGTCCATAATCTGAGTTTGGAATGCCTCTATATTTTGCGTTGGAAATTGCATCAAAGCCACGACGGCCAACAAGCCGAAAAACTGACCCAAAAAGCTTCCCACAAGGAAAAAGCCGAATAGACTTAAAAGATTTGAACTTAATCCCAACCAACGAGTTGGGCCTTGATAATAGTTTTCTCCCATAATGCTTGTAAATTTACGGAATTTTTAATCAGAATGGTAAAAATCGGAAACATCGAATTGGGGGAATTCCCGTTGTTATTAGCGCCCATGGAAGACGTGTCGGATCCTCCCTTTCGTGCCGTGTGCAAGGCGAACGGGGCCGACCTCATGTATACCGAATTTATTTCCTCCGAAGGACTTATCCGAGATGCCGCCAAAAGTGTTCAAAAACTCGATATTTTCGAATATGAACGCCCGATTGGGATCCAACTTTTCGGTAGTTCCATCGAAACCATGGCCGCATGTGCCGAAATTGCCACCAAGGCAGGCCCCGATTTAATCGACATCAATTACGGTTGCCCCGTCAAACAAGTTGCCTGCAAAGGCGCCGGCGCAGCCCTGCTACAAGATATTCCCAAAATGGTCGCGATGACCGAAGCCGTGGTGAAAGCCACCCACCTGCCTGTGACCGTTAAAACACGATTGGGCTGGGACGACTCCACCAAAAACATCGAAGAAGTGGCCGAACGACTTCAAGACATCGGCATTCAAGCCCTAACCGTTCACGGACGCACCCGCGTGCAGATGTACAAGGGTGAGGCCGACTGGCGTTTAATCTCTAAGGTCAAAGAGAACCCTCGAATCAAAATACCCATCTTCGGAAACGGGGATATCGATTCCCCACAAAAAGCCCTCGAGTACCGCGATAAATACGGCGTTGACGGCATTATGATCGGTCGGGCATCCATCGGTTACCCCTGGATATTCAATGAAATCAAACATTTTTTAGCGACGGGAAATTTACTCGACCCTCCTACACTAGAAGAACGTATTTCCGTATGTGAATCGCATTTGGACTTTTCGATACGTTGGAAAGGGAACCATGGCGGGATTGTGGAGATGCGGCGGCATTATGCCAACTATTTCCGTGGAATGGATCATTTCAAGCCTTTCCGCACCAAACTAGTAACCAGTTATTCCCTTGAAGAGATCAAGGAAACCCTAAACGATATCGCCCACCATTATGCCGGAGAATAAAAAACCCACCAT
>JBDKFF010000300.1:0-5069 GCA_039798865.1 Bacteroidota bacterium | reverse complement strand
ATTCTTAAAAAAGAAGAATATAAAGAGTTAAGCGGAATTATTCATTGTTTTTCTGGCGATTTTCGTGAAGCGAAGACCTTGGTCGATTTAGGTTATACCCTGGGAATTGGTGGTGTTATTACCTATAAAAACACAACGCTATTTGATTCAATCAAAGATATCTCTTTAGAACACATTGTTTTGGAAACGGATGCCCCCTATCTAACGCCTGTTCCTTATCGGGGCCAAATGAATTCACCCAAATACATTCCTTTGATTGCTCAGAAATTGGCCGACTTATATGAAGTCTCTTTAGAAAAGGTTATTCAAGTGACCAATGAAAATGCTAGCAGACTAAAACTTAGTGCAGATTATTAAGAATAGAATCTGTTTCTTTCTTCCAGTCGAAAATAGCCTGCTTTAATCGAATAGCTATTTTATTTTTGGAATCCCAAAACTTATTCCAAGTGCCCTGGAAAGCCATTTTACCATTCTCGATAATTCCGAGTTTGTGACTCATTTTTAGTATATCAACCAAATCATGTGAAATTAGAAGACAGGGGATATTTTTATAATTTATTAATTCGCGAATAATCTCGATAAACTCTATTTTTTGAGCCGTATCTAATTGGCTGAAAGGTTCATCTAATACTAAATATTCAATATCCTGACTAACGGATTCTAAGAGAGCTATTTTTTGACGTTCTCCCCCTGATAGTTGGTTGATTTTACTATCGAGTAAATGTTTGATATGAAACAGTTTAATATAGTATTTAATCGTTTTTGAACGCTCTTTTTCAGTCATTCGTTGGAATAACATATCTAAATAGGCCTGAACGGTATGATGTGGTTTTAAATGAAGATTTTGTGGAACATAACCTGCTGATTTAAACTGAGGGATTAATCGATCTACCCCCGTATTTAATTCTTTCTCGTGTATGGTTATGGATGCTTCTTGGCATGATTTTAAACCTACGGTCAATAAAGCCACCGTACTTTTTCCAGATCCGGATTTACCCACCAAGGTAAAAATTTCGCCTTTTTGAATGCCAATTTTTATGCCTGATAGATTAAAATGAGGATTAACTGAGTATCTTGGTATGGTAATTTTTAACATCTAAATCTATCAATATGCTTTTGTGTGGAATCGATGTCGGTACATCGTCGATTAAAGTTAGTGTAGTTGACGCTGCAAACCAACAATTAATTTATTCTACTTCCTATCCGGAAAGCGAAAATGAGATATTTAGCCCTGCGCCAGGTTTTGCGGAACAGGAACCTGAACATTGGTGGCATTGTGTCCAACAAGCGATTCTAAAAGCCAATGCAAGTAGGACATATGATTCAAAAGATATTGCTGCTATCGGGATTTCCTATCAAATGCATGGCCTTGTCGTATTAGATGATCAGAATCAAGTAGTTCGCCCTTCGATTATTTGGTGTGATTCAAGGTCGGTTGAATTAGGACAAAAAGCGTACCAAGGAATCGGTGAGGACTATTGCCAACAAAATTTATTGAATTCACCCGGAAACTTCACCGCTGCAAAACTAGCTTGGGTGAAAGAAAATGAACCTCAATTATATGCTCGAATTAAGCAAGTGATGTTGCCTGGGGATTTTATCGCGGGTCGATTAACGCATCAATTTACAACTACCCCATCAGCCTTGTCGGAAGGAATATTTTGGGATTTTAAAGCTAAAAAGCCATCCCAGCCTTTGTTAGAGTATTTTGGTTTTGATGAAGCATTGTTACCCCCTATTCAAGATGTGTTTACAAACCATGGTACAATTGATTCAAAGGTAGCGGATACGCTTGGCCTAAATTATCAAGTCCAAGTAACCTATAAAGCAGGAGATCAACCGAATAATGCCTTCTCATTGGGTGTACTTTCTCCGGGTGATATAGCTACCACCGCGGGAACTTCAGGCGTGGTTTATGGGGTAAGTTCAGAATTAAAATATGATTCAAATAACCGTGTTAATTCATTTGCTCACGTTAATCATAATAGTAATCAAACGCGTATCGGCGTTTTAATGTGTATTAATGGAACTGGTATTCTTAACCGCTGGGTTCGTCAAACAATTTGCCCAGAGCTTAGCTACCAAGAAATGAATCATATGGCGGCTGGGACCGCGATTGGAGCTAAGGGTTTACTTTGTATTCCATTTGGAAATGGGGCTGAACGTATTTTTCAAAATAGACAGATTGGCGCAAGTTTCGAAAATCTAGATTTTAATCGACATAATCGTCCAGAGATGATTCGTTCTGCACAGGAAGGGATAGCTTTTTCGATGGCTTATGGAATTGAGATGTTGGCAGATGCGGGTATTCAACCTTCCCGACTGAAAGCGGGATTTGCAAACATGTATCTTAGTGAAGTGTTTAGTCAAACAATTGTCAATGCAGCAGGTGTATCTGTCGATTTATTAGAATCAGATGGAGCATTTGGGGCAGCTCTTGGCGCAGGGCTTGGCTTAAATTATTATAAGAATGAGCAAGAATCAGTCGCTAAAATAAAACATATTAAAACGATTAACCCTATTTCTTCTGAGATAGAATCGACGAAAGAGGCTTATTTACGTTGGAAAGAGTTGGTCAATAAAAAGGTCTAAAAAAGGGAAAGCCTCTCAATTGCTTGAGAGGCTTGTACCCAGAGCCGGAGTCGAACCGGCACGGGCTTGCACCCACGGGTGTTTGAGACCAGCGCGTCTACCAATTCCGCCATCTGGGCAATTGAATCAAACCAATTGGCTCAATTGCCTTGCAAAAGTAGTGTTAAATTCATGATTTAGCAAGTACGAAATAATTATTTTCTTAACTATTCGTATCGTAAAGCCTCAACTGGATCCATCTTGGAAGCTTTAAAGGCTGGGTAAATTCCTGAGAATAAGCCAACTAACACACAGATAATTATTCCGACAGTCATCCACAACCAAGGAATAATAAAACTTGCATTTCCTGAACTAATCCCTTGGGCAATTAGATTTCCGATAGGTATAGCAAGGATAATACCTCCTACTCCACCTAATAAACAAATGACAATCGCTTCAATTAAGAACTGTTGGAGTATTCTTCCAGGCGTTGCCCCCAAAGATTTTCGAATTCCAATCTCACGAGTCCGCTCCGTAACCGATACCATCATAATGTTCATTAGCGCAATGGCCGCACCTAATAGGGTAATAAAACCAATCACAAATCCACCTAATTGAAGACTTGAAGTAATATTTTCAAAACTTTTCGCAATCGAGTCTGATCGATCAATGGAAAATGAATCTTCCATACCAATCGGATCCATACGTACTTTACGCATCACTCCTCTCGCCTCTTCCATGAAATCATCGAGGTTTTTAACCTTTGTCGAAGATGTAGTTATATCAAAAGTTAAATTTCGACCGACAGCCATTTTCCGACCCGTTTCTAGAGGGACCATGATCACGCGATCGTCGCCCCCTCCCATCATATTACCCTTCTTAGCTAATACTCCAATAACTTTTAACTTAATGCCACTGACAATGATCTCTTTATTTAATGGATTCGTCTTTTCAAACAGTTGGTCAATTACATCGACGCCCAAAAAACAAACATTGATCGCATTGGTAAACTCATTGGAAGAAAAATTTCGACCTTCTGCAATTTTATACCCTTTTAATTCAACGAAATTATCATCTATACCGAGTAATCGAACATTCGGATTGGTTTTCTTGCTTTCATATTTAGCAATCGCATTATTCGTTACATTCGTCTTTAAGGAAACTTTCCCTTTAGAACTAAATAAAGCTTTATAGCGACTCGCTTGACGGAAATCTATATTCTTAAATCGCTTTTCGCGTTGTCCCTCTCTTCTAACTTGCATAGCTGGACGATTGCGAATATCAAATGAATTAGCACCTAGACCTGAGAAACTATTGTCTACTGAACTTTGAATCCCATCAATAGCTGTTAAAATACCCACCAGGGAGGTAATACCTAATGAAATGATAAGCGCAGTTAAAACGGTTCTTAGGAGATTTCCCTTAATCGATCGTAAACCTTCGGCAATATTTTCTTTGATATTCATAGAGCTAAATACTTACTGCAAGGTATTAGGAAATTTTAGTTTTATAAAACCAGTGGTATTTCTATTTAGCCACTAATCACATTATTTAAGTTTCCTTAAATAGTAATCCTCCCCTTTGACAATGATATGCTCGCGTAGCGATGTATCTGTACCAAGTCTTAAATCGGTTGGAAGTGGTTTAATAACACGCTTGCTAAAGAATAAATATTGAGCATCTTTGGGAATCGGTTGGAGGCCTTTTTCAAACGGATTAATTGGAATTAATTTCCGACCGAATTTTTCACCCCAAAGCGGATATTCGTAATCATCATTAATCGTTCCGAGAGCTACTATAGCATTCTGAGGTACGATACTGTCAAATTTTTCATAAGCGCGTGTGATATCAGGTCGCGAAATTGTCAAAATTTGGATACGGTTTTTATTCCATATTGTGGTAATTCCCTTCGTTGAAAATAGCGCCGATCTACCGTGAAAAGCAATCGTACACCACGCCGATAGGATAACAATGACGAAAACAGGAATTACGCGCTTATACGTATTCGCCATAACTATTCTTTCGAAATATAATGTTGAAATAGGAATTAAGAATATGATGGAGCTTATCATATACCTACCCTTCCAAGGATCATAAGCTGCCGTAAAGGCCAGTGCACTGAAATGCAGTAAAAATCCGAGTAGAAAAAGATAATAGACAAGTGATTTCTTACGTGTTAATAAGAAAATGAAGGAAGGAATGAAAATTAATAAAAATATACTCCCATATATGGGTGTACCATTGTAAAAATCAAATTGTCGCGTATAGTTAAATGGTACAATGGTAAATGTTTTAACACTTTCTAATCCCCAATTAAATTGGGTATCTAAATAGCGAAATAATGAATTTATCTTTTCTTGCCCAGATTCAATAAAGCTAATATTTCGTAAACCGTCAAAATTTAACAAATCGAAAAAATATCGGGCCATATTCTTCGAACCATGTACAACTAAATTAGATAATGTACCTGCACGTTCAATAGATTGATGTTTTGTTGC
>JBDKFF010000299.1:0-3554 GCA_039798865.1 Bacteroidota bacterium | reverse complement strand
AGAATTTCCAAAACGCAGGTTTTCCATTGGTAACCCTCAGTAATTACGATGTATTAGTTGAAGAAGCCATCAAATTAGATTACATCTCAGATACGCAATTGGTAACCTTACAAGATTGGCGCGTAAACCCAAGTACCTGGGGTGTTTAATTCTTTAAACGATAAACATAACCAGGCAATGATTTAATCAGGCCCTGAAATTCCAAATTCAAGAGAGTGACCGCCAAGTCGGTCACTTTTTTTTGTAGTTTCCAGGCCAAGGTATCCAATTTCGTCTCCCCATTTCGGGCCAAGAAAGCGATAATCTCACTTTCCTCCTCGGTCAACCTCGACCATTGTAAATTCTTATTCGATTTGATTGTTTGCTCCGGATGTATCCAATTCATCTGCTGACACAATGCTTGAAAATCCGTATAAATCACCGCTTTGTTCTTTTGAATAAGTCGATTACAACCTTCTGAGAAAACCTTATCCAAATTGCCGGGGATCGCAAAAACCTCTCGGTGATAATTATTCGCATAATCGGCCGTAATGAGTGCCCCACCCTTCTCAGCGGCTTCCACCACCACCGTCGCATCGGTCATACCTGCAATAATTCGATTTCGTAATGGAAAAAAACGCGGATCAGGCTTTTGATGTAGCGGATGTTCCGAGAGTATCCCTCCATTCGAGACGAGCTCTTGCAAGTATTTTCGATGTTTCGCGGGATAAATATGTTCGAAACCACCCGCCAAAACGGCGATATTGGGAATCCCCAAATGAAGGCAATGTTTATGCACTTCGATATCAATTCCATAGGCGAGCCCTGAGACAAAGGTTGTTTGAGTTCCTAGCGATTGCTCGACCAGGGAATGGGTGGTTCGACGACCATAATCTGTCGCCTTCCGTGTACCGACGACGGCCAAAAACCGTTCCCGATTTAAATCCACATTTCCTGAATAATACAGCTGAATAGGAGCATCATACATGTGCTTCATTCGATCTGGAAAATTAGCATCCGTATAAAACAAGGTTTGAATATTTGCTTTTTCGCAGGCATTTAAAATTTTCTCGGCATCTTCCAATAAACCCTGTTGGGCAACTGAATGCGCCAATACGGGTCCAATGTGAGGTATTCGCTGTAAGTCGCTGGAAGAGGATTTGAAAATCGCTTCGGCAGATTTCGTGTAGGCAATTAAACGACGGGCATTAACCACACCGATTTGCGGGATACGAGATAGGGCAATTTGATAGACTTTTTCGGGATACATGTTGGCTTCCATTACGAAACCAAACTAAAGGAAGATTTAGGCTAAATCATCCGAAATAACTTGTAAAAATTGACGAATATCAAGTAGTTGGTCAATAACCGCTTGATTCGGATTCTTCGGTGAACCATTTTTCTTGATGGCTAATTTCGCTCCTTCAATCGTCAAACCTTGTTTATCGATGAGGTCCACCAAAACTGAAATCTTCTCAATATCCACCGGCGTATATTTCCGAATACCTTTTCCGGTTCTTTTGGGGAGTAAATGCGGAAACTGGGTTTCCCAATAGCGTAATTTAGACGGATTGACCTTGAATAAGTCGGCAACTTCCTTAATCGAATAATATTGCTTGTCTAAATTCATAAAAGCCCTTATTTGGTTCAAAAATTCAGCAAAAAAAACTAATTTTGTGATTCTTGTTTTAAACAAAAATAAACAAGCGAGCCAATTAAACCAACCCATTCCCAAAATAAGCGAAAATGACTTCTACGGAGATCCGCCAACAGTTTTTAGATTTCTTCCAATCCAAAGGTCACTTGATTGTACCATCAGCACCTTTGGTTGCGAAAAATGACCCTACCCTTTTATTCAATAACTCGGGTATGGCGCAGTTTAAGGACTTTTTCTTAGGAAACGGAACGCCTCCTTCGAAGCGTATTGCAGATACTCAAAAATGTCTTCGCGTATCTGGAAAGCATAATGACTTGGAGGATGTAGGATTTGATACCTACCATCACACGATGTTTGAGATGTTGGGCAACTGGTCTTTTGGCGATTATTTCAAACAAGAAGCATTAACCTGGTCTTGGGAATTATTAACTGAGGTATTCAAATTACCGAAGGAACGTATTTATGTGTCTGTTTTCCAAGGCGATGAAAAAGATGGCGTTCCTTTTGATCAGGAGGCCTTTGATATTTGGAAAGCGATTGTTGGCGAAGATCGAATCATCTATGGCAATAAGAAAGACAATTTCTGGGAAATGGGTGAAACGGGGCCTTGTGGACCTTGTTCGGAAATTCACATCGACTTACGTGATGCAGAGGAAGTGGCCAAGGTTTCCGGTAAATCTTTAGTCAACGCGGACCATCCTCAGGTAGTCGAGATTTGGAATAACGTATTCATGCAATTTGAACGCATGGCAGATGGATCTTTGGTTCCCCTGCCAAACAAACACGTGGATACCGGAATGGGATTTGAACGTCTTTGCATGGCGATTCAAGGCAAACAATCGAATTACGATACCGATGTGTTCCAAGGAACCATTCAATATTTAGCTCAAAAGGCTGGGAAACAATACGGTCAGGAACAATGGGCAGATATCGCGATGCGTGTCATTGCCGATCACATTCGTGCGATTGCCTTCTGTATTGCGGATGGCCAATTGCCATCCAATGCGAAAGCTGGTTATGTGATTCGACGTATTTTACGTCGTGCTGTTCGCTATGGTTATACCTACTTAGGATTCAAAGAACCGTTTATGCATGAATTAGTGCCCTTATTGGCCAAACAATTCACAGGCGTATTCGATGAATTGATCGCTCAAGAGGCATTCGTAGCAAAAGTGATTTACGAGGAGGAAGTATCGTTCTTACGAACGCTTTCGACAGGCTTGATTCGTTTAGATAAACTGATGGAAGATTGCCAAGGCAAGGTTCTATCCGGAGATGATGTATTTGAATTGAATGACACTTATGGTTTCCCGGTTGATTTGACGGCTTTGATTGCCCGTGAAAAAGGATTGGAAATTGATGAACCTGGGTTCAACAAGGCTTTGCAAGCGCAAAAAGAGCGCTCACGCAAAGATGCGGGGGCCAGCGCGGAAGATTGGGTGATTGTTCGTGAAGGGGATGAAGTTTCCTTTGTGGGCTATGATGAGACCCAAACAAATACCCAAATCCTTAAATATCAAAAGATTCAAAACAAAAGTGGCGTTCAGTATAAGGTTGTTTTAGAAACTACCCCATTCTACGCCGAGTCGGGTGGACAAGTGGGTGATACGGGCCAATTAACGTTTAAAAATTCGGGTATCAGCCTTCAGGTAGTAGATACCAAAAAAGAGAATGATTTGATCGTGCACTTTTTAAGCGATGCGCGAATCGAAACAGTAGCAAGCGATCAAGAGGTTATCGCAACGATAGACGTAAACCGCCGTCGGACGATTACACAAAACCATAGTGCTACGCACTTATTGCAAGCTGCCTTGCAAGAAGTATTGGGTAAGCACGTTGCGCAAAAAGGTTCATTGGTGAATGAATCGCTTTTACGTTTCGACTTCTCCCATTTTCAAAAGGTAACAGACGAAGAAAT
>JBDKFF010000298.1:0-4180 GCA_039798865.1 Bacteroidota bacterium | reverse complement strand
ATATTCGAAAAAATAGCGCCTTTAAACGTTAAGCCAAAAATACGCTTCTGAACAACTGCATGTGAGCTCACCTCCATGAATACATGCGTACATCCGTCCGAAAGCATCTCTGCTAGAAGTGCATTCAAATTCAGGGAATCGGGAGTCGTATGCGTGGCAGGAATCACTCGATCCTGAATTTTATTCTGTACCGTTGAAATTAAACCACAACGATGCCCAAGCAATTTGAACAATTCAAACAAAAGAGTCACACTCGTTGTCTTTCCGTTCGTACCTGTAATACCTACCAAATTCAATTGAGCGGACGGATTTCCATAAAATTGCGAGGCGACTAGCGCCATCGCCTCATTAGAATCCTGAACTTGGATAATCAAGACTCCGTCAGGTAATTGCTCCGGAATCTTTTCCACGACACAGGCTGTGCAACCTTGTGAAAATACTTGGGGTAAGAATTGATGTCCATCCACTTGTGTTCCCGGTATGGCAAAAAACAAGGAACCCGCAGCCGCTTGGCGCGAATCAAAACAGAGATGATTAATCATTTGGTCATTCCCAATTTGTTGGAGAATGGCAAGTGATTGAACTAATTGCGTGGACGGGTACGTCATATGTTAGTGCAGCTGTATGGTGATAAGTGCATTTTTTTGAATCGGAAATCCTGCGGGGATCGATTGTGCCTTGACAAGACCTAATCCATTTGCGCGCACTTTCAATCCCTGATTTTCTAGTAGAAAAAGTGCATCCCGCAAATTCATTCCTACGACATTGGGAACCTTTTTGGGCGCGAAACTCACCGCATAATTTTTCACCTCCTTCTTGTTCATTTGGAAAGATAACCAGCGTCCATCTTCTTCAATTTTCGGAAGTCCCAAATTCGAATACAACACCCCATGATCCAATGGGTGAATCAGATGACGCAAAGCTGCGTTATTCAATGAGTCTGGTAAATACCCCGAAAGTTTTTGCTGAAGCTTCATGTCCCGAGCATAGATCCGCTCTGAAATATCCTTAAACACGGGAGCAGTTACCTGACGCGCATAAGTTGCCTCTGAACTTCCCTTAGGATAATCCATCGCTACTAAAACCGTGTACTTCGGATTGTTAACCGGAAAATAACCAATGAAAGAAACATAATAAGTTCCCTTGATGTATTGACCGTTGACACGGCGCTGGGCTGTTCCTGTCTTTCCAGCTATGCCATATTTCGTACCTTTCAAATTGTCAGAGGTTCCGCGTTCTACGACACCTTTTAGCATTGTTTGTAGCTTCAACAAGGTTTCCTTCGAACACAGTGGTTTCGAATCTTTCTTCTGAGTCAGCGTATAATCGACCATGACCTCATTCCCCTGCGTAGCCTTTTTGACTAGAATAGGCTGAATCCAATAACCATTATTGGCGATCGCATTGTAAAAAGCCAACAAATGCAAAGGTGACGTATTAGAAGAATAACCAACGGATGTCCACATATAAGTTAATGCATCCCATTTGGCCGGCAGCCTAAATTTGGGACGTCCCGTCACGGGCTTGATCTGAAAATCCAAAGGATCTAATAGATGAAATGCTTTTAGGTAATTATACCATTTCCAAGACTTTGACCCAAATACGCGTTGCATCAATTTGATGGTACCAATATTTGAGGAATGTTCAATGACTCCCTGAACCGTCAAGGTCCCATAATCATGGGAGTCCGACATCGTTTTGTTAAAGATGGTATATTTTCCTCCTGTGGTAACTGTTTCCGTCAAAGGCATCCCTGATTCCTCCATCATGGCCATCATGGCGGGCAACTTAAATACAGACCCTGGGTCGTTTTCAGATACCTCCAAGGCATAGTTAAGTGCCTCCGAATAACCCGTCGGCGATTTCGCGTTCTTCATCAAATTGGATATCGCTTTAATTTCACCCGTGGAGGTCTCCATCACGATGGCAGTTGCATAATCACCTTTATAGGTATCCAAAGAGCGCATCAAGGCTAACTCCACTATATCCTGAATATCCACATCCAAGGTCGTATGAAGATCCAAACCCCGTTGTGGCAAAATCTCCTTACTTCCATCCATCGGACGCCAAACATTCTTATCCATCTTTTCAAAGAATCCATGACCCGGAATCCCCGCCAATTCCTTGTTAAACGCTTTCTCCAAACCTACCTGATTCTTATCCTTAAGGTAACCAATCGTCCGGTAAGCGGTCTGTCCAAAGGGTGCATAACGTACATTTTTCTTCTCAAATACCACACCCGTCTTAATTGGATTATTCGGATGCAGATTGAAAATCGGGAAAGTTAAAACTGTTTTACGCTCTTGAAAGTCCAACAAACGATTATTAATCATGATGTAGGGCCTCTTCTGCTCGAAGCCCTTCTTCAATTTATAAAAATATTCATCCGCTGTGCGATCCTTGTAAAATGCAGCCAAATGCTCGGCCAAGGCGCGTGAATGCCGATTGAACGTATCTTGCATGGCCTTGGTCTTATAGACCGAAAAATCCATTCCCAGTCGGTATTTGGGTAATGACGTCGCCAATAAACTTCCATCGCTGGCATATATATTTCCCCGAACCGCCTCAATAGATCGCTCGCGTACATACTTCGCTGAGGCATCCGATTTTAAGCTAGGCCCATCAACAAAAACAACCTTAAACAAGAAAAATAATAACAAGACAAAGGCGCCCAGCATAATGATAAAAAAACCATTAAAGCGACGCGTGATGATTTGTCGGATATTTTGTGTCGTTGACTTCGCCATTAGTCGTTCTCTTTTTCAGATTCTGCTACCACCTTGATTGGCGGAATTAAACTCGGTTCTAATTTGTATTTTTTCATCGCTAATGACAAATAGCTTTGCTTGCCGACTTTCATATACTCAGCCTTTTGGGTCGTGTAATCCGCCCGAATCTCATCTAATTCCAACTTCACTTTTTCGATCCGGTGAATCTTACTCTCCGCCATCATCGTATAATAGATATAAATCAAAATCAAGAATGCCGTGTAAACGACTTTTTTCAAAAGCGGTATAGGCAATTCACCACCCGTTAATGAATCAATGTTAAACAACAAATCCATTACACCTGTCTGTGGCTTCGATTTGGATTCTCCCTCCGTGTTTTTTACTGCATTTGCCATCTTAAATTTTACTAGCTATTCTCAATTTTGCACTTCTCGAACGCGGGTTTCCCTTCAATTCCTCCTCGGAAGCAGTGATCGGTTTGCGAATCTCACTTTCCAGGGGCTTGTGGACCACCCCGAACATATCTTTATCTTCCTTCCCAAAACAATCCCCGGTCCGAATGTAATTCTTTACCAAACGATCCTCCAAGGAATGAAACGAAATCACACATAAACGCCCCTCAGGAGCCAAGACTTTGGGACATTGTTCCAAAAACTCTTCAATCACACGCAATTCCTGATTGACCTCAATTCGAATTGCCTGAAATGCCTGAGCAAAATAACGAAACTCCTTATTCCTTGGAGCTAATTTAAATAAAATCTCCTTAAACTCGCCCGTCGTTTCCAATGGCTTTTGGGTTCTTGCTTGAACCACCGCCAAGGCCAATGTTTTCGCATTTTTAATCTCCCCATACATCCCAAACAACTTCTGTAAATCCCCCGCCGAATAAGTATTCAACACCTCTGCCGCCGTGGTCGAAGCCGAAGGCCCCATTCGCATATCCAAAGGACCATCAAAGCGGGTCGAAAACCCGCGTTCAGCCGCATCCAATTGAAAAGATGAAACTCCTAAATCGGCTAAAATTCCATCCACTTGCTTCACGCCTTGCAAACGTAAATACTTCTCCAAATAACGAAAATTGGCCGTTATCAGGGTCAATCGTTCATCATCAATTAAATCAGCTTGCTTCCAAGCATCCGGGTCCTGATCAAAAGCATAGAGTCGACCATTGGGCCCCAATTGTGCCAAAATCGCCTTCGAATGCCCACCCCCGCCAAAAGTCACATCCACATAAATCCCATCCGGCTTAATTGCTAAACCCTGCAAACATTCATGCAACAAAACCGAGGTGTGATACGAACTTTCAGACATAATTCAAATTTACAAATTATCTCTCGGCAAGCATAAGCTTTTTTATCAGGATGTTGATTTTTTTGTGACAAGGTTTATCCCCTATCTTTGTACAAATTTATCATGCCTATGAAATCCCTCATTTTACTTGCTATTTTCTC
>JBDKFF010000297.1:0-6439 GCA_039798865.1 Bacteroidota bacterium | reverse complement strand
ATGGCTAATTACGGTAGGGCAAAGACCCCAAAATAGGGCAGAGAATGCATTATTTGAAACATTAGCACAAAAAGGCATCCCCATAATTGGCGATGCAACGGCTAATTTACCTGCCGCCTGTGAGGTCAATCACGATGTTTTATTGGCCAATGAAAACCTTTGGCCAGAACTCAAAGCTGATTTTCACGTGCATTTCGGGAAATCCTTTGTTTCGAAACGCATTAAGCAATTTATGCGCCAACAAAAACCCACTTTTTCCTACCTCGTTCATCCCAATCCCATCGAGCGACCTGATCCGTTCATGTCACTAACCGATGTGATTCATGCCGATGCGCTTGAGGTATTGGAAGAATTGAATCGATTAGAAATACCTGCTAATAAGTCGTTTACAAGTGAGTTAGATGGAGTTAAATTTAAGCAATTTGCCTATTTCAAATCCCCAGCGTGGAATGAATTACATATCTACAATCGCCTGATTCAGCAGATTGATACATCAGATGCTGAAATTCATGTGGGAAATTCACTGGCCATCCGCTACATCAACTGGACGGAGTCGAAGTTGCACCACACCGAAGTATTCTCTAATCGAGGGACGAGTGGCATCGACGGTTGCTTAAGCACGGCAGTAGGAGCAAGTCAATCCACGGATAAACTTTGTATTGCACTCGTAGGCGATGTTTCCTTTCAATACGATCGGAATGCGTTCTGGAATAACTATTTAGGAGACAATCTCCGCATCATCGTGATGAACAATGCGGGAGGAGCAATATTTAAGGTATTGGACGGAGCGAAAGACCTACCCGAATTGGATGAATTTATGGTTACTCAACAGCCGTTTACGGCGGAAAATACGGCAAAGGATGCCGGATTAAGCTATTTAAAGGCCACAAATTGGAAAGAATTGGAATCTTGCCTAGCTCAATTTTTAAGTAAAAGTTCGAGAGGAATCATTCTGGAGATAATGACAGATTCGACAGAGAATACGACAGCCCTCCAACACTACATGGCCTTATTCAAGCATTGATTTCTGCTGAACGCGCTCCCAGTTTTTCACATACAAAGGATTTTTCGGATCGATAGCCAAGGCCTCTTGAATGTATTTTTTGGCTAAATCCCAATGCATACGTCGGATCTCCAAATAACCTAAGTTGTTGTAAATCAAATCCTTAAACTTACCCGTTGCCAAGGCCTTCCGGAACATCTTTTCCGCTAAATCCAATTGATCTAATTCTTGGTAAACGACACCTTGATTAATCATTGTCTCCACGGCATTCTTATCCAAAGCTAAAGCACGATCATAGGATGCCAAGGATTCATTCCACAAGCTCTTTTGCATTTGAATATTACCTTGTAGTGACCAATTCGCAGCGGAGTCCGGGAAATTCTTGACTAAAAGTTGGGCCGATGCATAGGCATCATCAACACGCTCTAGGGTCTGAAGCATCTCCGCCTTTTTATATAGTGCGGGAGCAAAGGCGGGGTCTTGGTCAATGGCTTTGTTGAAATCGGCGAGCGCCTCATCATTTTTTTCAAGTACTTGATAAACTAAGCCACGATTATAATAGGCGTCAGGGAATTGTTCTTGCTTTTGAACAGCTTCCGTATACCATTTGATACTCTCGTGGTACTCTTTTTCCTTGTATTTGGCATTTCCGCGCAGGAAAAAATTAGTAGCCTCCTGTTTATCCCCGTCCGAGTTACAGGCAACAAAAAGAACAGACAATAAGAGCACGAGATACCTCAATTTCATTTTAATATTTATCTTTGTGGCTCAAATTTAATTAAAAAAAGATGGCATACGCAGAAATGTTGACCGACAAAGGGTTAATGAAAATCGAATTTTATACAGAGGACGCACCCATTCACGTGAAAAACTTCATTGATTTAGCGGAGAAGGGCTTTTACGATGGATTAACTTTCCACCGTGTGATTCCTGATTTCGTGATTCAAGGAGGTTGCCCAGATGGTACAGGGGCAGGTGGACCAGGATACACCATTCCATGCGAATTAACGGGAAATAATCAGTTTCATGATCGTGGCGTATTATCGATGGCACACCGCGGACCGAATACGGGTGGATCACAATTCTTCATCTGCCATTCACGCAATAACACGGCACACTTAGACCGTAGACATACTTGCTTCGGTAAAGTAGTCGAAGGCTTGGATGTAATCGATCAAGTTCGTGAAGGAGATGTAATTCAAAGCGTGAAAATCATCCACGACTAATGCATTTTATCAAAGAAATACCGCACGAAAAGATGCGTATCTCATTATTTGAATGGAATTCCAAATACATTCTCAAATTCGAGACACCGCAATTAGAGCAGAGTTATAAATTTTCTGTGCTGGACTTTTCGGGCCAAAAAGAAATAGAGGAGCTGGCAACCAGCTCCTCCTTTCAAACATTCGTTATTTCAACCTTTCAGCAAATGTATGCTGAGATGGGTAAACAGCTTAATTAAGCGCCAACCACTTTTTACGGAGTTTCATTTGCGCCTCCGTAGGACTCGCAACCGATTGAATTTCAAAAGCCTTCAAAGGCGTTTGCTCCAGCTTTAACTCAAAGCTACGCTCCAAACCATCCCGTTTTATTAGGAATTGTAATTGATCACCTACTTTTTTATCGGCCATCAACTTATCCAATCCCGCAAAATTCGCTTGATTGACCGAAACGATTTCATCCCCCACATTCAATCCGGCGATGAAAGCAGGTCCATTTTTATATATCGATGTAACGCGGTTAGAGGCAGCTGAAAAACCCGCATAAGGAATTGATTTTCCTTGGTTAGCATCAGTCCAAGTGTACCCGAATTTGCTGAATAAACCCGCATAATCGGGAGTCTTCACGCCGTAAATGTGATCTTTAAAGAATCCAGCAGCCGAAGTACCAGCCACGCTTGTAAAGGCATTTTCAAGTTCTGCATCCGTAAAGCCACGGCCTTGTTTCAAGTAATAGTTTTGGTACAATAAACGGAAAACATCATCTAAGCATTTTGAACCATTTGTTTTTTCGATGATCCACATATTTAAGACACCACCTAAAAGCGAACCCTTGTCGTAATAGGAAACGGTTGAATTACGTGAATTTTCATTCGGGCGATAGTATTTAATCCAAGCGTCCCAACTCGCAGAAGCGGCCGATTCTACTTGATTGCCGGGTGTATTTTCCACCGCAGAAATTTCTTTACCCAATTCGCTCACATAAACATCTGCAGGCACCATTCCTGTGCGAAGATTAATCAAATCGGCGTAGTAGGAGGTAATTCCCTCAGAGAACCAGAGGTTATGCGTATAATTCTCGTTCTCATAATCGAAAGGTCCCAAAGCCATAGGGCGAATACGCTTCACATTCCAAAGGTGGAAATATTCATGCGCCAACAAGTTTAATACGCCTTGGTATCCACTCACTGTTTCATAAGAAGAACGAGAAACTGAACACGTGGTAGAATAAAGGTGTTCTAAGCCGCCAGTTCCACGTTGAATGTTGTGAATGATAAATAGGTAATGATCGCAAGGGTGTTGGCCAACTACGTTTTGCGCCGTTTGGGCCATTTTCGTCACATCGGCAATGAATTTCACAGAATCAACTTTCGTTTGTCCGAAAAAGGCGATTTGATGGGGAATGTTATTGACTTTGAAACTCCATACTTGGTGATTACCGATTTCTATAGGCGAGTCAATCAGCTCGTCTAAGTCTTTGGCGATGTAATTGAATCCTCCCACATTCTTCAGTGCGGTAGAAACCTTTTTGAAGTCTTTATGTGGTATAATGCTCAATTCCTGAGGCATTTTGGCAAATTTATCCACATACAATAAAACGCTGGCTGGATTGATGTAACCGTGCACATCATCTAA
The DNA here is from genome assembly GCA_039798865.1 of Bacteroidota bacterium. Classification (GTDB taxonomy): domain Bacteria; phylum Bacteroidota; class Bacteroidia; order Cytophagales; family Spirosomataceae; genus Aquirufa. The sequence continues at coordinate 2,581 of JBDKFF010000297.1, read as the reverse complement.
AAATGAGGTACGAACAGATAATTCATAGGCATATACTTGATAATGTACCTCGACCGATTTAAGTCCAGGAGGCAAGTTAATTCGCCAGGTGTTTTTCGAAGTTTTCGAGATAGGAAGGGATTGACTTCCTGATTTTACAGAAACTTGCTCAACATTTTTGGCAAATTCGCGGATTAAATAGGAGCCAGGCGTCCAAGCAGCCATTTTCAAATCGATGTAGGGTGTCTTTTCTTTAGAAACATCCAAGGTTGTTATAACATCAAAATAATGAGACTGAGGATTCGGCATTTGGATAAGGTGCTTAATCGGTGCCGCTGTCAGATTAAAACCGAGGAACAAAAGGCCCAAGAGACCTAATTTCTTCAAATTCATAGGTTTACGTTTTAGTGAGATGAAATAGAAAGAATAAAATTAAAAAAATACGCCATATCTTTTATGATTTGCTGATTTATTCGAGAAAATAGTCTAAAATATTTTCAGAATCGCCGACAATATTTTAAAAGAAAAATCGTATTTTTGATTAAATGTGCATGCTGTAACCAAATAATAATGCGACTTACAAAAAAATCAACAAGCTGGATTTTGGCCTTATTCATTTCGGGCCTTTCCTTTTGTGCTAACGCACAGCAAACCTTCATCTACAAAGACCAAACATTACACTTCCGTCAGGCGAAAGAATATTTTGATGCAAAAAATTACGTGGCGGCTCGTGAGGAGTTTAATGCTTATCTAGGAAGCATCGAACCGATGAGTAATGAGCAGTCGGGGCAAAAGGTATTAGCCGAATATTACATGACAATGTGTGCCTTGTACATGAGTCAGCCGGAGGCAGAAATACTTGCGGAGCGTTTCGTTGCGAATAATCCGGAACATCCACAGGCGGTCAAGTTATTACGTGGTATAGGTACCTTTTTCTATGAGAATGGGGATTATGCCAAGGCCATCAAATACCTTTCAAGGTCATCTGATACAAATTTAGAGGCAAAATATCGCTTGGGAGTTGCTTACTATGAATTGAAAAACTTCCCGGAAGCATTAAGTGTATTCAATGATATCAAGACGGAGCAGGATGAGGAATATTCATTCTCGGCAGCCTATTATGCGGCCATCATCCAATTTAATGATAAACGTTATGCGGATGCGGTGCCGGATTTCATGAAGGCGGAAGGAAGTAGTAAATACCGTCGGGAAATTGCCAACTGGGTAGCTTTATGTTACAATAACCAATCCAAATTCACGGAATTATTAAATTTTGCTGAGCCCATTTTGGCGAAGAAGAATTCAGGTTATCGTGTGGATGAGTTGTCCCAATTAGTGGCTGATGTACAATTTAAACTAGAAAAGTTCGACAAAGCGGCCAAAAGCTATGAGGTTTTGATTAAAGCGAGCAATGGTAAAATTGTCCCTCTATCACAGTATCGTTTGGGATATTCCTTGTATAAGATTAAAAAATACAATGATGCAGCAACACAGTTAAAAGGTTTATTGGCCGCAAAAGACTCCTTAAGTCAATATGCAGCCTATACCTTGGCTTTGGCACAATTAAATGCAGGCAATTTACAGGCAACATTGGATGCCTTTGATATAGCTCGTAAAATGCCGTTTAATGCGGCAATTCAGGAAGAATCTGCATTCAATCACGCAAAAGTCCATTTGGATTTAGGGCATGCATCGGAAACCATTCAAGAGATTCAAGCATTTAATGCACAATATCCTAAAAGTAAGTTTGCGGAGGAAGCGACTGAATTAGTGGCTGATGCCTTTATTAATTCGAATAATCTTGAGATTGCAATAAATTATTTGAAGGGGATAACGAAACGTTCTCCGCGTTTAAATGAAGCTTATCAAACCTTGAGTTACAATTTAGGGGTTCGGGCGTACAATGATGAACGTTTTGATGCGGCAATCGATTTATTCAACAAATCGATTGAGACAGCCCAAAATGATCGTTACACGGCTTTGGCGTCCTTAGGAAAGGCGGAAGCTTTGAGTCAATTAAAGAAGTTTGAAGATGCGATTGAATTATACAGTCCCTTATTGAGTGGAAAAGGACAAACGGAGGATTTCATCCAACAGGTACGAATTGGTTTGGCCTTTGCCTATTTCAATACCAAGGAGTTTACGAAGGCAAACAATCTATTCAAGGCCTATGTAGATCGCTTAAAAGCAACACCGAATGCGAAAAACAATCCGACCATCTTAATTCGTTTGGCGGATACCTATTTGATTTCACGTAAATACCAGGATGCGTTAACTTATTACAGCCAAGCAGCTGAAGTAGCGAAAACGGAAAAGGATTATGCTTTATATCAAAAGGGGATGACCTTAAGTTATTTGAATCGTGATGCAGAAGCACGTCAGGCATTCAAACAGGTTCGTAGCGGTTTCCCGGATTCAAAATATGCAGAAGATGCTCTTTATCAAGAGAATTTACTTTTGTTTAATGCCAATAATTACAAAGAGGCCATTCTTGGATTCACCGAGATTATTGAAGCAAAAACCAAAAGCGAATTTTTAGCATCGGCCATTTTAAAGCGTGCCCAATCTTATACAAATACAGAACAATTTGAGCTCGCTTTAG
>JBDKFF010000296.1:0-5813 GCA_039798865.1 Bacteroidota bacterium | reverse complement strand
AATAGGTTGATGTAATCCCGCGTTCCAAATTGAACCTTGGGCATGGGAGTTGCATTACCCGACCAAGCATAAAACCCACTTGTTAAACTCGAATCGCCTAAGCCAATAATCTCTTTTCGCCGACCGGCCCACAATTCCCATTTTTTAAATCGACCCGCTACATAAGCCTGTGTCAGTAATACATCATTGCTTTTTCCTCCCCAGGCAGTGGCCTCAACTTCGTATTTCCAGCCCAATTTATTTTGATAGTTATCCGTTTTGGCATGTCTAACTATAGCAACGGCCCCTGGGTTATTTTGGGGTACTTGACCGTATCGTAGGCTTCGCTGCCAAAATGGAGTTTGCCCGGCATCGGAGGCATATACGGCAAGGTTTACATCCGTACGAAACGTCGTGTCAGGGGCAGGCGAGGGACTAACTAAACCGAAGAAAGTTATGATGATTGCAAACATAACGTGCAATTAAAATAATTATGTTTAAAGGAGCAATTTATTCACCGCTCAATAACCTGAAAGAATTATTTTTAAACTCAAATTGGGATTAAATAAAAACTTTCCTATTTTTGCAGTCCCAATTAGGGGAATCACCTATGGTGGATTAGCTCAGTTGGTAGAGCATCGGACTGAAAATCCGTGTGTCCCCGGTTCGAGTCCGGGATCTACCACCATGATTGATTTTAAAAGCCTTTCTTGTTTACAAGAAGGGCTTTTTTGTTTTCTTCTTCCTTAGCAATTTCACCCTTTCCGATCGATACAGTCAAAAAAAAGGGTCTCGAAAGGAAAAGATTGTTTTTTTTAGAAAAAAAATCTTTTTTGCACAAATAGGGATTCTAGAACCCATTAATTTAGTTAACGGAATTTCTCGATTTATTGCATGAACGGGCTGGTTTTCAGCACCCTTTCGTCTTCCCAAAATCTAAATCATTTTGATTAAGTTTACCGTCAAAGCAGATGGGAATACGTATCAAAGTGGCTTTATGAAAATGAACTTACCTTGGGTTGAATCACCCTTTTTTGAAAAAATTTTAGCTGAAAAAAAATTATCTCCTGAGTTTGAGGAGATGGCCCGTACTTATCATTCCGACGGGTATATTGTCCTGAAGAAAGTATTTTCTGATGAGGAGATTAATCTCGTCATTGAGGAAATGAAAACGAAGGGATTTAATGAAGGGTTTAATTTTAAAAATCATCGGGATTCGAATCGTTGCCAAGATTTGTGGGAGTACTCGGAACCAACGAAAAACATTTCAGTTAAACCCCAAATTTTGTCCACCCTCGAATTTCTATATGACCGCGAGGTGGTGCCTTTTCAGACGCTGAATTTCTTGAAAGGATCTCAGCAAATGGCTCATTCGGATACGATTCATTTTAGTTCTTTACCTTCAAGATTTATGGCCGGTGTATGGGTTGCTTTGGAAGATGTGACCGAGGAGAATGGTCCCCTTTTCTATTACCCTTCTTCCCAAAAAATGCCAGAGTATAACTTCAATCATTTTAAAGAGGAGTTGATCGATAATAGTTATGACAATTACCATGAATATGAGCTATTCATGGAGGAGTTGATGAAAAACTCCCCCTATGAAAAGAAAGTTTTCTTGGCCGAAAAGGGGGATGCCTTAATATGGTCCTCTAACATCATTCATGGAGGTTGTCCCGTGATAAATCCAAATTCAACGCGCCTCTCGCAGGTGACGCATTATTTTTTCAAAGATTGTATCTATTACTCTCCCATGTCCTCGAACACCATTTCAGGGGAATTGTTGGTGAGAGCTACGTTAAAAAACATGCGCACGGGTCAAGTAGAACGTTCGTCTTTCAATGGATACCCTACTCCTTTGGTTCGGACCTACAAACACCTTTATTCAATTAACGCTCACATATATTACCCAAGTTTTGTCCGTTTTCTCACTGACTTCTTCTTCCTTTTCTCCAATCGGGGGCCTATGGGTGTCTTGAAGGTATTAGCTCACAAATGGAGGGTATTTCTCTTTAAACGCAATTTGATTAAGAAAATTTAATTGTATTCAAATTCAATAAATGAAAGATTACACATTAAATTTTCGATATATACGATTTCTCATCATTCTGGTAATCTATTTATTTACCACGAATAAGGCAGCATCCCAACGATTCTATGCTGTCGTTTTCGATAAGCTCCCACAAGACTATCAGCTTTATGCTAGAAATGAGTCGAATGAGGCCAATGTCCCCATTAACGGAATCATTGAATTTAAGGATTGGAATTACATGTCTGTTCAAGTACTCCGAAATGGCAAACCTTATGCCTACAAAAGAGCACCGATTACCTATCCCAAAGTAGGAAATGGACGATTCAGCGTAGAAATCCCTATCAAAGCCGAGTTAGCGGAATATGATTTTTTGGTTTATGCGGTCAAATCACCTGATTCCGTTTTAATGGTGACGCGGAAAAACGTCGTAGCTGGAGATGTCTTTTTATTTAGCGGGCAATCGAATTCTTACAATGGATCTGAAAATAACCGAATCTACAAAGGGGAGTTTGCGCGTAGCTTTGGTTACACGGCTGATTACATAAATTACGCCACCTATAATCCAGCAGACACACTTTGGGATATTGCTAATAACCGACCGAAAGTGGGACTTTGGGCATCAGAGTTTCAACGTTTGATGATTGAAAAGTATAAAGTCCCCATTTGCATAATCAACGGAGGGTCTGGTGGATCATCCATGCAATACAATTTGAATCGAACGAGTAATCCCGCCGACCTGACAACGTCAAGCGGTAGACTATACTATCGTGTGAAAAAGGCAGGTCTATTAGAGAATGTGAAGGCATTCATTTACCGACAAGGTGAGCATGATGCCAATGATAACGCCGGGGCACTGATTTGGAAAGAATCCATGATTAAACACATGGAAGCTCTTAAAAAAGAATACCCAGGTCTCCAGCAATTTTATATTCCCCAAATTAATGTATTAGAAGGCAATCAAGGCAACCAAGGACTTGTTCGTGAATCGCAAAGGCAATTAACGGCTAGCCCATTAATCAAAGGATTTGCAACCATTGGAACTCAAGGCTATGATGGTGTGCATTACTCGCCAGATGGATACTTTCAGTCTGCCGCTGAATTGTTTCGAATCGTTGCCTCTACGCAATATGGAGCTCCAGAACAAAAGAATCAGTTTAGCCCCAATATCCAAAGGGCGTACTTTTCCACTTCAGATAAACTGAATGTCGTGTTGGAGTTTGATCAACCCGTCATTGTTCAATCCGATACGTCAGTCGCCAATAAAAATGGTCAGTTGATTAAACGAACCATGGCCGAAAACCTAGGTTTTTCGGCTGTAAAATTCAATGCAAATTATGAATGGATTATCCAACATGTAAAAGCCGTCGGGAATAACGTCATTATTCAGCTATTTGAACCTCCTGCCGAAAACCGGGTTTCCTACATTCCGTCGATTCATGCCACCTCTGAACTTGGTCCGTTTGCCGGGCCATTCATTAAAAATTCACAGGGGATGCGTGCATTTGCCTTTCAAAATATTAGTATCGAAGGCCCACCATCACCAAAGGCATTAACCTCAAAAGTCATATTTTCGCAAATTCCACAAGATTATCAATTATTCCCAAGAGACCAGAAATCAAATTTAGGTCAAATGAAGATCAGTGGCTCCGAGAACTCAGGCAATTTCAGTAAAATTTCCATCCTAGTGCTTCGCGGACAATCCAAAGTTTTTTATGCCAGTTCTAAACTTAGCTATCAGAATAATTCCGCATCCTTTTCATTAACAGCCCCCTTATCTGCCGAGAAATTAAATTACAGCCTTCGCGTTTACCTGATCAATTCATCGAATGACTCGACATTAATTGCCTCTCGAAAAGAGTTGGTCGCCGGAGATGTCATCGTGATTAATGGGAATAACCAGGTTTCTAATGGGTATAACGAGGGCAAATCTGACCCGTTCATTCGGACTTTTGGTTCAATAGGTTCCCATGTTGGCGCATCAACGTACAATCGTGCTGATACGCTTTGGTCCGTGGCCAATACCCTTCAATCAAATAATATTGGCAAATTTGCATATGCACTTGCCAATAATCTGTTCGATAAGCTAACATACCCTTTGGCCGTTATCAACGCGGCGGATACCTTTACATCCACCAGCGATTTGAGTAAAAGCGATTCAGACCTTACATCAAATTTTGGCAAATTATCCTATCGCGTAAATCAAGCCTATTTGAACGAAAACGTCAGGGCTTATTTTCTTCAAAGTGGGGAAGTTGATAAATCAAACGATTTAATAGATTGGACCAAGAAAATGGAGCAACATCTTAGCCAAATCCGGAAACTGCTCCCCAAACTAACTCAAATATTTATTGGTCAGTCTCCCTTGCAAAAGGATAGTATTTTGGCTGCACAAATCAGGGAAGCCCAACGAAAAATTAGCAACGCAATAATTATCCCAACCTATGGAATAGCGGGTTTCGATGGAAATAATTTTTCAGAGGCAGGGGTTTTAAATTTTTCCAATTACATCAGTAAAGTTCTTCTATCGCATCTGTATGAAAATATAAGTGTACCCAAGATAACTTTCCCAAACCTTACAAAAGCCATACAGTCTGTCAAAGACCCCAATAAGCTTATTCTAACTTTTGATACCGCATCTAATCTTAATCTGGCAAATATTCAGAAAGCTACTCTTCTATCTTATTTTAAGGTAAATCAAAATGGGGAATCACCCATAGATATCCTTGCGCAAGGGAACCAACTTATTTTAAACACCGCCAGCTCAAGTAAAAAATCAAGTATCTCATTTTTGTCGGGCGGCACGAGGCATCTTCCCAGCTCAGCCAATCTCCCATTGGAGCCCATTTTCGATTTGAAAGGCCAAATTCTTTTAAGCTTTGACCAAGTAGCGATCCAGCAAGCTTTACCGGCTTTAGTCGTTAAATTACAGTCTCAGGCTTATAATAAAGTTGTTATCAATTGGTCCTCGTCTCCCATGGCCAAATCTTTTCGCATCGAAAGAAAAATGAAAGCCAATGTGGATTTTCAAGCGCTAGCGACAGTTGCGGCCAATCAGGCTTCTTTTGCAGACACGAAACCAACGATGGGAACCTTACAGGATTATCGCGTATTTGCCCTCACCGACTCGTCAGAATCGGATATCTCAAATACACTCTCAGTAACCCTAGCGGATTCTTTGGTAGGACTAAATCCTAAAGTCCAATCAACCTATCATTCCATTTCTATTTCTTGGGCCCCCGTGCAAGGAGCTAGTGGGTATATCGTCGAAAAAAAATCAGCCCAAGGGAAATTTGTGGCAGTTTCCGAAAATCAAAACACACAATTTACGGATACAGATCTAAATGCGAATACCATCTATGAATATAAGGTTTATTACCTGACAGCGGATGGAATTTCAAAAACAGCCTATGTAAAATTTCAAACCGAGTTAGCACTCTCCACCGAGCCCCTCAGTCTAGGGGTTCAAGCCTACCCAAATCCAACCCAAAATAGTATCCGATTATCTTGGGATAAACCTTTCAAGGGAGAACTTTCCCTTTTGCAATTGGATGGAAGTCAAGTAGAAATGTATCCAATCAACTTCTTAAGTAGTTTTGAATTGAATCTGAGGTCTCTTCCCGCTGGGACCTATTTTATTCGGCTCAAGGATCAATTTAATCCCGCCCAAATCAATATCCTTAAAGTTATTCGACAGCATTAGAGAATAATCTGTAAATTGGTTTGAATTTACTTTAAACCTCTATGAATAATTTATCGAGACGCTCCTTGCTGAAAGCAAGCGGTTTGGCTGTTGGCATTTCCCAAT